>JAATVR010000377.1 GCA_014523665.1 Nitrososphaerales archaeon TH526 | reverse complement strand
CGTAGAGGCATTAATGCTTATTATCCAACTTGAATAGAAAGCTTTTGTTTGTATTTCAGCGAAATAAATGAACGAGTTTGAAATAACAATGGCTAAAATTAACCCAAGGAAGAGGCTCTTTCGGGTAAGTTTTATATCTCTCACTACTCCTATGGTCTAACGACGCTCATGTAGAATAATAGGAACACTACTATAATGCGTATAAATATTTTGAGTCAACATCATCATCATTGACAGGATTTACTTTTCTTTTTACTTCTAACCTGTGTAGCCGGTCAGATAATTTATCTGTGGATTTGATTTTCCCCCATCCCTTCTAGAATCTTCAGTCTATCCTCCAATGTCTTCATATTTAAAACGGCAGGGCCCTCTGACAGTAGTCTAAACCTTGTTTCAAGATATACCATCTTCAATATGAGGTACTTGTAATGTCTGAGATGATGACTCATTTAATTCCGCCTCTTTGGCTTCCAATTCAATAATGCTATGTTGGAGCTCATCTTCTCTCTTTTTTGATACTATATTCGGTCGCAGAATTATTGATAGATTAGAACTGAATTGCTTATTTCAGCTTAATGAATTTAATTCAGCTTTGAATTAAATTCGGCTTTCAATTGGTCTCCTTATTTGAAGGTGGATAATAAATTATCGAACAATACCTTTTAAAAGTATTCGACTACTTTCACTCGCGTAAAACGTTATCAATCAGCGGATAAACTTCCACTGGAACTATTTATGTAGTAGAACTAAACCTTCGACATCATTAGGATAGCAAAAAGATTTACCTTTACTAGGGACCTTAACTCCCAAACAACTATACTTTCACAGGAATGCTAGATTACAACAACGAATCGTCTCATGGCATCACCATTGTACTTTATTAGAATCTCTCATTATGTCGACAACTCCTACTCAACGATTTCTGGGAAGAATGTACCATCTTCTACTTTCTTGCATCTTTCTAAAAGAGTTTGAAAAGTTATAAGTGGCACTATCTTTAGAGTATTAAACCTACCTCCTGTCCTGGCCATAAGTTCCTCTATTATGTGGGGATTATCTGCCTCTGCAACCCACAGAAATGTGTGCTCCAAAGCTGAATGGAACTGATTTAATATATTGACATTAGACTTTTCTGCATCTTTTGCCATTGTAGGAGCAACCCTTAACAAGTATTTTCTACTTTCATCATTGTATAAAGGACATGCTTCTTGTGTGTGAGTTCCATATATTCCGTATAAACCCATATATCAGCATACAAAAGAAAGTCTATAAGTTTAACGTATCTAATTAGTAACTAGATTTCCAAAAGGAAAGTTATTACTCGAGTTCAGGCACCCACATCATAAGTATGCACACAACTTTACAGTGAAACTGCGAGCTCAAAATGATTATATTAATTAAAGTGTTTGATACACTTCATCATCCCAGGAACAAGAGGAAGTTAGATCTTCCGAAGACGAGTATAGCAGATACTGCCTTGTTTTCATTAGCATTGTCAAAGGTGCTACGCATGAACAGATTATGAAGTGGGTTGGCCTTAGTGAAAAGAATTACTGGAAACGGATAGCTGCTATTAGAAAAAGGGATATGAAGCTAACTAAAGCAGAACAAACGCCGGAGGGACGGTCGATAAAATAAGTCCTGTAGAGAATTATAGACGGCTCCCTTGATAAAGAAGCAACCAGTCATGATGACTTATTCGATGCATTTCGAATGTCTTTGCAATTCTGGCACTAGTCGATATCAAAAAAGTTGGGATCGTTACCTTCTTATTTCTTTAGGTGTGATCCGATAATCCCCGCTTCCAATCCTTCTCGATCAGGAGAAGTCTCATTAGTACAACCTATACAATGTTGCTGGTCTGGAGCATCTTCGTTTGCACCGTTTGGGTCCCATCCAGGAATATGAGGATCCTCTCCTGGACCAAGTTCGGAAGCGCCTGGATCTTTTTCGTTTTGTGCGAATACTAATTCAATGTTTAGTGATGTGATTATCATTAGGGTCGTCACAATAATGGATCCCAAAATTAGTCCCATAGATATGCTCTTTTTCATTGTAATCTCTTCTTCTAGAGAAGTGAAATATAAGGATGTCTCATAGATGTTGCTTATCTTTCGCTGTAGTTGAACCTGTAGACAACTCTGATCATCAAGTAAAGTATTGCATTAATACATAATATACGAGATGAAGTACGGTTATTCTCTTTAAGTGTCCATACAATCAACTCTTTGCGGGTTTCATCATTTCCGTAATCGTAATAAACGATCTCATAAGCCGGAATACCCGGATTCGTTAATATCCATACTAGACCTAGGGGGTGCATTTATCACAAAACTAAAAGGTAAAATGTTAGGTTTAAGAAGCCTACCGATAAGCCCTCCACTACCGTTTACATGGGGTGGATAAAAGAATGCTACATCGTATGGTCTAAGGTTTATTTCGGATTTAGTCCAGTTAGCAGGATACTCCATCTTAATGTGGTAATCTGGATTCTCATAGGTAATGCAGCAAATATGACATTATCTCCTATCAAGAGCTTTATGTTTTTGACAGACTTAACACCTACATTTCTAGATTATGCCGGTGCCCCACAGCCTGGTTCAACATATAATGGAACGGAGGTTCATCCTATAATGGGAAAATCCCTTAGGCCACTTTTTAACGGTTCGGTGAAAGAGATCCACGGAGCAGACGACCCAATCGGTTTAGAAATGTTCAACAATTCAGCCCTTTACAAGGGGAAGTGGGTAGCAATAAATGATAACGCCCATCCCAGTGGGAAGGGGTGGCAGTTGTACAATACCGCAGTCGACCCTGCTCAGAATAACAATCTAGCAGATGAGCATCCGGCTGTACTACAGGAGATGATCGCCGATTATCAAAAGTACGCAGAGGAGGTTGGTGTCGTAGTTCCAACTGGAGAAAAGGCAATAATACAATATTCAGGTATTTATCCTGCTCTAAAACAAACCCAGACCGTCGAGTTAGATGAGATAATACTACCATTTAAGCGTCCTAATACCTCGACCGTGATAAATGCCCTTGGCTCGTACTAGGACGTACTATTTATTTTGCTTTCAGAGTCTTAGACACGAGCTGGTGTGACCTCCCTTATACCACTCAGTAAGAACTTGACAAGGTGCTCTGTCTTCTCCTTTGGCAATAGCTAAGGTTAAATAGGTATGCAACTAACATCGGAACTAATGACTAATAATAATATATGTTCAAGAAAAGTACTCTTTAATACTTCGTTCTAATATCCTCATCGATATTCTTAAATTTCCAATGTGTCTGTGCTGGTTCTTGTTGGTGAACCT
>JAATVR010000376.1 GCA_014523665.1 Nitrososphaerales archaeon TH526 | reverse complement strand
TGAGGACAAGAGTGTTGATTTTCAACCCGAATTATTATGCCATCCACATTTCATTGATAATCGTCCTGCTAACATGTGTTTTTTGTTTCCAAGAGATGTCATTTGCTTCTGGGCAAGTAAACAATATGACAAACTCTCCGCAGATGCTGTTTGATGAACTGAAGCATTCGACAGTGAGTGTTATGAACACGATACCCACAAATCTGTTTAATCCCCAGATACAAAACCTGACTGAACTAGGTACAGGGTACGTTTTTAGCGACAGGGGACACATCATCACTGCTTACCACCTATTGTCGGGGGCGACAAAGGTTGATGTAATATCAAGCGACGGGGAAAGGTACCCTGCGATTCTGGTGGGAGCAGACCCATTTAGTGACGTGGCGATCTTACAGATAAATTCAACTGCTCCAAGCCAAAACAACGCAACCTTGACCTCTACAACACAAAGCCATGTAGCAACTACAAATAATACTCTTACACCAGTGAGGATGGGAAATTCGAGCGCATTGCGTGTAGGGGATCCAGTTGTAACTATTGGTTACAATTTTGGTTCAACTGGACCGTCTATGACCGGAGGAATGGTAAGTAAGACCGATTACGTATTAGCATTTCCTGCAGGCGGATTCTCTATACCTGACATATTACAATCTGATGTAACAGTGAATCCTGGCAACTCTGGAGGACCCCTGGTAGACATGTCTGGAACGGTCATCGGAATGATTTATGGTAGACTAAACCCAGTGGGCGTACCGTTAGGACAATTCCCTGGAATGACGGCGGTTATTCCTTCTAATATAGTCAATAAGGTCGCTTCATCAATTGTAGAAGATGGTTATTACCTTCACCCCGGCATCGGCATCATTGGAGAGACGCTCACTCCGGATCTGATGAAGCGTATGATCAACTCTACAAATATACCATCTGGCTTCCACGGGGTTTTCGTAAGCAAGATACAGAGAGACGGAACAGCAGATCTCGCTGGCTTGCAGGGAAGTGTTACAAACGAATACGGAGAGATACTCGGTGGAGACATAATAACTTCCGTAGATGGAATAGCTGTAGACAAATTTGAGAAACTATTGGCTTATATCCAAGAGCACAAATCAGTAGGGAATGATATTTCATTCACTGTGTTCAGGAATGGTCAAACCGAAAAAATAGATGGAGTAGTTCAAACGTTTATTCCCTCTACAGCTAGATAACCCGACATGCTTGTTTGACCTACCTTAGAATGTTAATAGTTGCAAATGCACTGAACGGAAGCGTTCGCGCTGATTCCTCAGTTCGCGGTGTTACCCTACCTAAAAATTCATCTGTATGAAACCTGCCATTGTTGACATCTGTGAATCCTCTTTGGGATGCATCCTTTACAAAATGCAACAGTGAACCTATAACCTGTAGAGAAAACTTCTCTAGGTAGCTCTACTAGGTGTGTCCATCGCTTAGCTTTTCTTCATTGGCGCGATAGGATTTGCCGAAGTACTATGAAATGGATTAAATAATAATGTTGGGACTAGGGAACTACTGAATCCCTGGTGTGTCATTATATGCATCTGAGAAGAATTTACAAATTTTGATAGGAAATGTCTGTCTTTATCTTTCCATACCGGAAGTGCTGGACACACTCTGGGAGTGCTATTTCTATTGGTTTCACGTCTCTTTGTTACTACAAAATTTCATATGCAGTCTTATATAGAAAGTAATTATTCTGACTCGTATATGTCGACAAATTGAGCTGAAAAAGTCTTGTCAATAATTGTTCCAAAGTCGATACAAGACACATATCGGGTATGGCAATGGGTTTTTTCATAAAAAAACAAAAGCTTATTGGTCAGTATTCATGACTGTCAGCATGAATGGATCCTATCACGAGTTCTAAAAAAAGCTCCCGAAACTTCATGTCGGTGGAAAGTGCTCTTGTCAGGCTTCTTTCATCATTCAAAGTACCAAAAATCAACGCGAAGAGGGCAGAGTACGTGTATTTAATAGATTCTAACCGACGAGTCCTAGCCGAAAACCTGTATTCTAGTATCAATGTTCCTCCATTCGACAGAGTTGATAGAGATGGTTTTGCAATATCTTCATTTGATACAGGGGATGCGTCACATCATTCTCCGATCTATCTAAACATAATAGGAAAAGTCCTTGCGGGGCATAGGGCGACATTTCGGCGCTTAAGAAGGGGGCAAGCGCTTCAAATTGCCACTGGAGCCAAACTTCCAAAAGGTGCTGATTCTGTGATTATGTTTGAAGACACCACTTCAGAAGCAAATGGAAGTGTCAAGATTTCCATACATGTCACTCGAGGTGATCATGTATCTCGTAAAGGTAGTGATGTAAGGGAAAAACGACTAGTCCTGAGAAAGGGAACATGGCTTACTCCACAAGATGTAGCCCTAATTGCTTCCATAGGTCATGATAGGATCTCTGTAGTCAAAAAACCTAAGGTCGGTATTTTGGCAACTGGAGACGAACTTACAGAACCTGGATACCGTCCACAAAATGATGTCAGTATTTTTGAAAGCAATAGATACATGATGTCTTGTTTGGTACAGGATGCGGGCGGACAGGCTGTAGATTTGGGATTGTGTAAAGATGATCCAGACGTAATTTTTAAAATATTGAAATCGGCCCTGATTCTCGATGTCATAGTTATATCCGGCGGGGCGTCGGTGGGTGAAAAGGATTATACGCCCTTGCTTGTTGACAAGCTGGGAAAGCCGGGACTTGTGGCTCATGGAATTGCCATGAAACCGGGCTCCCCTACTGGACTTGGGATTGTGAAGAATACGCCTATTATCATATGTCCGGGTTTTCCAGTTTCCGCCTTCGCTGCTTTTTCTATGTTCGGATTTCCAATTTTGTCGAAGTTACTGGGTACACGAGGGCCTGTTAGAGCAAAACTAAGGGTGGAGATGGCTGAAAGCATTAGCATTCACAAGGATTTTCTGACGCTCGTGAGAGTTTTGGTATACCGCCAAAATGATGTTCTCTTAGCCAAGCCAATCAGTGCCAGCGGTCCAAGTTTGATCTCAACGTTGACAAATTCAAACGGGATAGTAATTGCAAATAGTCGAATCACACATAGTACTAAGTTAAAAAAAGGTGAAATTGTGGAAGTTTCTCTATTTAAGAACATATTGGAAGTTACCTGACCGTTCTATGGATATGGAGGATAACTGATTAATGATATTGACAAATAGTGATCGATTGCGTAGAGAAAGCTATGATATTGCACGTTAAAGTCTATTCGCTATGGACTACTCGTTGTAAAATTTTTACGTATTCAATTCCGTTTATAGGGTTGGAGTATTCATGAAAGGCGATATTGCCTTATGATGAGATATTTCTCGATGGTGGCTGTTGTCGCTACCAGCGGTTTAATTTCTGTCTCACCGACGAAGAACCTTACGCATATTGAATGGTAGGGGTCACACCCATTCTTTATTCGAATGTTGTTAACTGACATTGAGACATTGGTAATCTTCGGTGCCGCATGAATTATTTTTGTCTAGTGTTCTTTAATAACTATAATTTTGAACGGCAATATAATAGATTATGCAAAGAGTTATGTTAATACAGCAAATAAATCGCATATAAGGGCTCCATTTTGCGGAACAGTTCCGCATAATAGTTTCTATATATCTACTATCTTCTATAACTGTTTACTATCGTTAGCGATACCACTCTAATAATAAGATGAATCGCTATATGAAACTATTCTAAGCCGTTACAAAACACGATTATTTGGTTGAAATGAAGCTAGCGACAAACATGGGAGATTTAGGAATATGGAAAATGTCTTTGAGTTTTTGTTTTCGTTTCCATTTCTTCGGTCCTATCGTGGGTAAGGAAGGGTCAAGTGTTTGTGAGATCTTTCTATCAAGTGTGGGGCATTGTTAAAAAATAACTCGGTATGATTATAACTCCTAATTAGAATTCCATTCATTAATAGTATATGAACCTGGTTTCTGGTAACTTGGTTGGTGGTACATGAATCTCACGATCGATAATCGAATAACTTTCTCAATTTGCCGGTAATAACCAATTGGATTATAAGTATTACG
>JAATVR010000375.1 GCA_014523665.1 Nitrososphaerales archaeon TH526 | reverse complement strand
TATGTATGACTTTACCAATTGGCATGACGAAGTCAAGGCTGTTAAGGATGATTTTATGTTAGGTAAATGGTGCTCTCCATGGACAAAAATTCCCTTAAACTTTGGTCCTAGTTTTTTGGATGTTGAACATGGAACAGACGGGAACAGATTCTGCTTAAGATTCACTCTAAAACGTGCATGATATCTGGCAAAGAATTCGTAAAACATGATGACATTTTTAATTACGAAAAGCAATAGGAATTTGCAAAAGTATCAGTTAACTTAAGTAATGGTCAGTCAGATAGTGTGCATGAAGGACATATTCTATAATTGCAAATCTACATCTTGCGTCATGATACAAATCCAGTCGCCTAAATAGAATTATCTAGATATTTTTGGGTCCTCGAACCGAAGATTCGAAAACCTACTAATATGTCATGCAATTCTAAATGCAAAAATTGATATTTTCAGTGGGAGGGAGGCCGCTCAATAGGTTGTGGAAGGTGTTCTTTTTTTCTGCCTACAATATCAAATGCTACTCTGTACGCCAATGCAGTTATAGTTAGTGAAGGGTTAACACCTAGTGAGGTTGGAACTATTGATCCATCTGCTATATACAAGCCCTTATATTTTGCAGTTCCATTTTTGCCTCTAAATACTCTTCCAAAGCTATCGACTACCCCTTTTGACGCATCTTCACCCATCGGGCATCCACCTAATGGATGAGCCGATATCAGTGATCTAAACTGTGTGTCCCATAACGGAATTATGAGACTGTCCTCTCCACCTTTTCCAATCTCCTGAGCAAAAAGTTTCATACCATCTAATATCTGGTCAAAAATTGGCTGCTGTAGATTGTAGTCAATATCAGGTTAATATTATTTTTACTATCAAGTGACAGCTTTGAGGTAGTATTGTTATCTCTTCCGATTCCAAATAGGACAAGTATATTTGAAACACGTTCTTCTGGGGTTAAGTTTGCCTTATTTGAAAATATGTTTACCAAAGTAGAAAAGATATTTCCTAAAGAGGAAAGAATGGATACATCCATTAATCTTGACAAGACACCCCGAATTTGATCATCATCAATATTGACATTTTTAAGGACTAGTTCTCTAAACAATGTAATAAAAGAATTCTTGGGTATGAAACGAGCTGACGATATGGTTCCTCTTTGTTCTCTCATCTTATCAAATATTGTAGCAAATACCTCTGCAAACATTTTAGGTATGCCTACATCTTCTATTGAAAAGGCAAAACTACCATTCTTGGTATCTTTGAACAAAGCTATTGATGTTTGGGTTGGACCTCTGCTAGCATCTACATTGTATTTTGTTGGGTTTATTATTCCAAAGAGATCTGCGTTCTGACCATTCTTCACCGTACCGGTGAGTCACTATTGGTAATCCCTCTATCTATTAGATCCTGAAGTGCCTTACGAGACGTCGTCAATCAGATGTAAGTCGCCGATGAATTGAAGGTAGTTGTATTCGATGGCGCCAATCCTGAGTCTTATATTGGACATGTGGATTTGGTCCGTGCAGGTGAATTCTCTACTGATGTTGGATCTAGTGGTCTACAGAATTTGCTAGACTTTCCTGTTGTATTCAAATCACAGAGTGATGATCTTGCACAGGAATCATCAAGAAATTATCGTCGATCATGAACTTCCAGATTTCTATCATTCTTTAAATGCATAAATAGTTAGATCAAGTATTTGAATAAAGACCTCTATGCGCTTAGCTACGTTTAACCTCGAAAATATGTTCGAGCGCCCCTCTATCATGAATCTGGCAACATGGTCTGAAGGGGGACAAGTGCTGCAAGATTTTACTCGGCTATCAGATTTGATCCAGAGAGAACAGTACTCCCAAGATGATAAGAATGAGATGTTAGATATAATGAAGCGAAACGGGGGGGGCTGCTCCAGAAAGGTGAAAGTAAGCATATTCGTTTGAACTTGATCCGAGGAAAATTCCTTAAGAAGACACAGGGCACACTTCCTGAAATTGTAGCTAACGGACGCGACGATTTGATAGGTTGGTTTGAGCTGAAACGTGAAACCATCAAGGAGACAGCAATTGAAAATACTGCACGTGTGATTCATGAAGTTAATGCAGATGTCTTTTGTGTCATAGAGGTAGAAAACCGCATTGCCGCAAACCGGTTCAACGATGTGGTCATTCCAAAGGTTGGAGGCCAAAAATACGGTCATGTCATGCTTATAGACGGTAACGACGATCGTGGCATCGATGTCGGTATCATGACTAGGCATTCATTCGACATCCAGTCTATTGTGAGCCATGTAGATGATACAGATGCTAAGGGGCAGATCTTTAGTCGGGACTGTCCTGAATATAAAATCAGCACTCCCTTAGGCAATACAATCCTCGTACTAGTTAATCATTTTAAAAGCAAGGGTTTTTGCTCAGCTGCAGCAAATGATGACAAACGTAAGCGTCAGGCCAGCAAGGTGCGTGTGATTTATGATGAGCTTTTGAATCAAGGATTTGAATTTATAGCAGTTGCAGGGGATTTAAATGACACACCTGCCAGAGATCCTTTACAGCCCCTACTCGGCAATGGTTCAACTCTAGTCGATATTATGACTCATGATAAATTTGTTGGTGATGGTCACCCTGGTACCTTCGCCAATGGAAACGCGTCTCAAAAGCTAGATTATATCCTAATGTCACCCAAGCTAGCGAGCAAGGTACAGAAAGGCGGGATTGAACGACGTGGGGTTTGGGGTGGAGTAAAAGGTACCTTTTTCCCACATTTCCCTGAAATTAAGACCGCGAAAGACGCCGCATCTGATCATGCAGCTTTGTGGGTAGACCTTAACCTGTGAAAAGGCTCTCATTTTAGCAACCTTAGCTGCTGACGTTACACCTATTGGTCCTTCTGGCTAGAACACGCTCCATGTTCAAATTGTGATTGGTAGTCGATATTCAATATTGTGGGTCGAGAGAACATTAACTTTAGGTTCATTATTCGTAATCTTTCTATGACAGCTTACAATTTCAATTTTGACTATCCTATTTGAAATCATGCATTAATGAATGCAAAATAGAATGATTTGTACATTATCATTCTATGCGTATAAAACGACTTAAACTTAGCATGAACTCTTATTGCTGAAAAAATATGCTCATTTCTTGCATGACCTTGTACGTTAGCAACATCTGTTCCAGAACATATTGGTACACGTCGTGGGCACTTCGTAGCATCTTTTTTAAATAAAGCAGCTCTAAAGAAATTATATATTTAGAGTTATATTTTATTATTAAGATTGTTAAATGAACAGCGCCACAACAACCGATTAAAAGAACCACGGGCTGTATGAAAGATTATCAGTATTTCATTTTTTGCTGCCATAACAAGTCTATAACCGATACTGATTGTATCAGTAGGGTCCTTGAGTATCTCTAATACATCAGGAATCACCCCTTCTTCTAGTTGTGATGCTCCAAACTGATATTGCTGTTGTTTTACGAATCCTTTGATGCTTACGTGGAATAATTGTCTGGGTGGCTCACCCTCTTTCTGGATGATATGACCAAGATAATGGTGACCGTCTTGAATCCCAAAATTACCCTTGACTGCTTCTAAGTGTCTTACTTCGACGTACATCATCATTTCCTTACAGTAGTGAATGTTCTTGCTAGTAACTTCAGTGATGAACCTGAGTCTTACTCCTCTTTTATACAGTTTTATTATTTCTTTCCAAACAGGTTTTGTTTCGACTTGAAACGAAGGACCAGTATAGTCAAAACATCCATCAAGACTATTTCTCACCTTTGGACTCAATCTAAGTACGAGCTTGATTACGTCTTCAGGACTGTTTAATAATTCTATTTTCTCCTCTTCTTCCTTTTCCTCTCTTCCAAGATGCATATTCTTTTCAGAGAATGCTGATGACGACGTCAATCAGACAGCCCATGCTGGATATTTACACGTAGCAAGAAATAAAGATGACTAAACAAGTTCTAACCTTGAAGCGTCGTTTTTGTAGACAATAATCAGTTGTATTACGATTATAATTTAGTATATGAACTATTGAAATTAAATGCTGGAAAAAATATTAAGAAATTAAGTCTTTATAATAGATTCTTTATAGAAACCTCTCCAGTTAAGTTTTTAGCCAACCATGGATTACTTTTGGCAATGTACCTCTCAGATACTTCTGAAGCGTCTTGTTGATTGACTCCTTACATTGGGGAAAATTACATGAATTCACATATTCCGATAATCAGGGACTATTACCGTACGATATGATATCGCTCAAATAGCCTCTGGCCGATTGAAAGTCCTGACGCTCCGCAGCCTGTAGATATTCCATTACAATATTCTTCGCACTTTTTACGGCCAGAGATTTACGTTATCCAAGTGGCCGCCACTACCATAGTTTGACTGTACGTACTATTAGACAAAACTAATTTAAAAATATTATTATAGGGGGATATGACATGGGCAAAGCTCAGTCTAACTGACTTGAGACTCATTTCGGCATCCATGCGTGGCTGTAGCTGCAATAATTAGTGGCTTTCTTGTTGATTTTTTGGTTGCTGCATTTGTCTCAATCGGAGCCATTGTCATATCTATTATGGCTCATATACATGAACCAATAAAATAACTTCAAACCTATCTCATACAACTTCGGGTCTGATATGGATAATCTATTCGAAAGTACAACGGCCGATAACTAAAGAGAACACTGCTAGTCTGATATTCGAAAAACCTTTTTTTACTAGAATAAGTCTTTTTTATAATTGGTGGACGGCAAATATAAAGAAACATAAGTTAAATTCCTTCCACAAGACTGCTATTATTCTATTAAAATGTATAGAAAGGAAACCCGGTATAAGATATAGACAGCTCTTACGAAAAACTAATTTGATAAACAGTGTACTATCATACCACTTAGGAACCTTAGAGAAATCAAAAAGCATAAGGGTTAATAGGATTAGCTACAGTCGAACTAGCTACTATCCAATTTATGTAAATAAAAGAGATTGGAAAGCCATTGAGTGTATTTCAAATAGTACCTCCATACAAATAATACGATTTTTAATTAACAGAAAATATGGTGCTAAATTCAAAGAAATAGTAAAACACACACAAAGAGCCCCTTCAACTATTTCACATCACTTAAAGAGATTAAAGGAGGCAAGAGTCGTTTCGGCCTATCAGGATAATTTTCATAGATATAGGCTATTAAATAAACCTAGATCATTACGGATACTTTCTAACTATAGTTAAATAGCTCAAAAGTACCCTGTATGAGTAAGTCTTAAACTTACTTTCCTGAGATTTGTAAAACTAAAGACTTCTGAGGACTTAAAACTAGAAAAAAATAGGACAGGAAGGTTCATTCAGAAGAATAAGAGAAGTTAGCCGCTACCATCAAAGACCTGTGTCCTTCAGGATCCGGTGGTCTCATTTGAGCTAATATGTTGTATGGCTGTGCCATGAGCGGACACAGTTACAGAATAACCTCCTTCATCGAAGCTTAGTGTTCCGTTTGATGTGTTTACTAATGCTATATCAGTAATACCATTAGGCAATTCTGTATGGTACAAGCATGATTTCCCTTCAGCAGACAAATCTAAGTGCTTGTTATCCAGGGTACCGTTATTAATTGCATTCCCCATGTACAAAGTATTCAGCTTAGGAGCAATTCCTGTGATAATGGTTATTTTGGGACTTCCATCTTCATTGCACGGCACTTTCATAGCAATATGACTGTGTCCTTCTACACTTGTAGCGAATGGAGTGAAATCCATCAGTAGAATGTAATCGCCGTTAGCTAGTTGTCCATTAAGAGGAATATTTTCCGAAACAATGAGATTGTCAAAAATGTGTTCTGCATGCTGCTTCATAGTAGTCGCATTATTAGTCGTTATTGGCATTGGCGTTTGGGCATAGAGATCAATTTTATCCAAATGTCCTATATATACTGTTACTACCATTGCTGACACTAATCCTAGGTATAATTTATTCATCAATAGCAGTTACAAAATATGATATTTAAAATTGTTTCAAGAAATTTTCCTAAAGACACAAAGTATAGAATATCACATATCTTATAGAATTAGGTTGCTTCACGTTTCAACATAATAATCAAGAATTCGTCCTTGTCCATTTTTGATAAATGGAAGAAGCATTTCGAGTGTACTAATCCAAGCAGGAGATATGCTACAGTAGAGACTATCTGAATGACCATCTCAATTTGGCTACCAACTGATCAAAACTAAATTTAATACAATTAGTTAGCCGCTAACCGTAGTATCGTATCTAGGAGGATTGCTTACTAGAGATTTGTCTCTTGAATTTTTAATGGCCTGCTGATTTTCTGGAGGAGCCCATGGTCGGGTTTCTACAACAGACTCTTCTGCCCCTGGAGCATCCACACCGGCCCAAAGTTCCAATGGAGACAGAATTCCTATGTGAGCTTCTGGATAAGTTCCTGTCGTCGCAGTATCAGACTCTGAACCATAAATGCGATCTGGATCAAGCCTCCACTCTTTTTCAGGTTGAAGCTGCCATGTAGCATACAGACGATCAACATTTGAGTGTATTAGAAACACAAAAGGATCTCTGAATGAAGTATGAGGATCACCAATAGTACCACCGATGTAATTATGAGCTGTGTTATGATTGCCCTCTAGCATAACCCTCATGTCAGGATATTCCTCTGCTTGAATTATCTGAGCTTCAGTATAGCGAAATCTTGGAGCACCATCCATCATTTCTCTAGCATGGGTGTTTGAAATAAGTAAATCTCTTGTCTAGAAATAGACTGATTAAGGTTGTTGAAGGTTGTTGAAGAAGGGAATATGTTGTCATTCTTTACCTTCAAATTTTCTCACTATTGACTCTATTCTCCCCGCATATTTTTGCTTGTAACCTGACATACATCCGGTACAACAGAAGAATCGTTCATA
>JAATVR010000374.1 GCA_014523665.1 Nitrososphaerales archaeon TH526 | reverse complement strand
ATTAGTACTACAGAAGAAGGGATAGTTCCTTTTGACCGATTCTACGGGGTCTTATACAAAAGATCCAGCCAGAATATAAATTCCAATTCCAATCAGGACCAATGGCAAAACTATATGACCCACACGTCGGATTCTAGAAGCAATCAGAGGGTGATTCACAAGATAATATGCTACTGCGCACCACACTGCAGTCATTATCATTAAAACTGCTACAAGCGTAGTAAATTGGCTTGCAGTATTATACTGCGCAAACATAGGAACATAAACTCCTATATTGTCACCACCATTTGAAAAAGTCACAGCGGCAACTGTTAGAAAGGATAGGTACGACCTGTTCTTCTTTCTACTATTCTTCTCTTGTACTGTCTGCATTGGATCGCTTGCTTCATCTTTCTTCCTGACAACCTGAATGAGCTTCTTGACACCTATTGCTATTGGCACCAAACCCAGTAAGGCTATAAGTTGTAGTGGAACTACCAGTGGGATAAATGAACCCAATGCACTGATTGCTACAAGGAGTCCTATTCCAATGTATTGGCCTAACACTACCTGTCTGACCGGAAAGGAGAGAGAGGAAGTAGAAAAAAAGATCATGAGGATAAAAATATCGTCAATATTAGTAGCGACAAATGCGGATATCCCGATTGTTACCAGGGTTAAGATATCTGACATTAGTTAAATGTAATGAAGAGAGAGTAATTACCCATATATGTTGCAGCCATGATAAGAGAAGATAAAATCTCTTCAAAGAAAAATGTGACCTATTTAGGATTGAAAGGTCACTAATTCCACATAAGCATGTTTTTCACAACAGGCAAATCTGAAAATCACAATTTTAACAATAGTTTTAGTCCTGTACCACTAATAACTGGCACCGGTCCAACAAATTATGCAAATGCAGAGTACTCAGGCACCCAAAACCCGGCAACCGCCAATGATTGTGATAAGGGTGCTCTTTGTGTAGGAAGTAGTTCTCTGTTTTCAGGGTGATAGCTTAGCTGGTTCGCCTATAAATTCACAAATATATAATTACGGTTCAGGAGGACCACAAGGTCCACCAGGTCCTCAAGGACCTCAGAGCGAACAAGGACCTAAAGGAGATACTGGTAACATGGGACCTCAAGGTCCGATTGGCTGGACCTCAGGGATCAGCAGGACAAGCGGGAGCACCTGGAGCACAAGGTCCACAAGGAATTCAAGGAATTCAAGGAGAGCCAGGTCCGGATAAGAAACTAGAGGTACGAGAGGAACATGGTGCTTCAGTAAACGTGCCAGCGGGAGGTTCGGCCTTCGCAAGAGCCCCATGTGCCCCTGATGAAGTTGTGACTGGAGGGGGAATTCGAATCCAAGATGCACGTAATTCGATTAATCCCACTGGTGCTTTTTCCGCCGAACCTAATACACAACCAAATGAATGGGTCCATTTATACACTAATCCTGGTCCAAATGACGTCCCGATAGAAGCATATGCTGAGTGTGCAAAACTAGTGGATGTGCCATAGGAGAACACTTTAATTGACTGAGAAGATATCAACCGTTCACTAGTGATATAAGCATAACAAAGCGTTACTAATGCGGCGCCACTATTAAAATTCTGGTAGTCCAGCTGACTTTTTTTCTAATCTGTAAATTCTTTTTGTAAGTTTCCTGAACTTAGAAGTCGTTTCTTCATGCAAATGTCAGTCATTCAATTATCATTGAGGAGGCTGTTGGTGGAATATTCTTTCTGGCTTTATCTTTAGAATGACTCTCTTTTCATTTGGTGTACGATAAGGATACTTGTCCATCCCTAGGTACTTCTTTGCAAGTCTGTCAGTATGTTCATCAGCTCCATCCTTGATTTGCTCAATGACTCTTCCTCTAATTAGAACCATGTTATATGGATTATTCTGATCGGATATGGAAATTGCTACTCTTGGATCTCTTGAAACATTCTTGTGTTTTACCCTTCCTTCAGCAGTATTTATCAAGATGCTATTACCATCTTTATCAATATCAATCCATGTAGGAGTAACTTGTGGTGAACCATCTTTCATTAGTGTTGATAGATAAGCAAAATTCTTTCCGTTAAGAAGCTGAACTACAGGTTCGGTTATCTGACTCATTGTATTTAATTCTATGGAGTAAGTAAAAGACATACCTAATAATGATTATGTGTGTTAGATGTCACGTAACCCATACCCATAGTCATAGAAACCTTCTAGTCTCTCTAAATTGATAAATGAATATAAATACCTGACATCTTATTGGTTTTGTAAACCAATCGCATAAAGAATCGGAGACTAAACAAATTATCCTAAATACTCCTATTAATCACTTGGTCAAAGAGTACATAGATTGGCATGGTCTGACTCCTCATGCAAAGCTGCACACACTCACTATCTGTTTGTCTGCCGTGATAAAGAGAAATAGATCATAAATCATCTTTAAATGAAATATTGTAAATATTAAATTAAATGGGAAAAAATAAACTCATTTAGGTGTAAAAAGCTAAACAATGCCTATGCTCAAATGTAGACTAATGCTAAATCCTCGAACAACACCAGAACCCCCATAAACGGTTATCCCGCCTCTAAAAGGAGGAACAAGGCTGCAAAGCAATGACTATATAGATTGGTACCGAACGCAAAGTTCAATAGGTTAAACTTAACTATATCCTCATGAATTTTTCACGATGACTAATGTAGAGGGCAGTCCTACACACATCCACAAAGGGCTGTTGTCCTCGTATCGGGTAATCTTTGTAGTTGTATCGGCAACAATAATTGGTGTATTAGTCGAGACTGGAATTATCAGAGTATCTGGTTTTGTGGGTGTGCGTGATTTAGGTCATGAGATCACAATCTTTGTCGTGCTGGGGATACTATGTATATTTTCCCAATTAACTATTTTAAACTTTTTTCGTAATAGAGTCGGCAAGTCTTTCCTTTCTTATAATCACATGCACATTGGCATCATGAACAAAGCGATAGTAATAGTTCAACTTGGAATTATCGTATTACTAGTCGTGGTCTTATTGGAAGTTTCACTTACATTTAGCTATCATACGAATCTCATAAGAGCTATAATCATGGGCAGCTTCTTGACAGCCTCGGTTCTGACCGCGCTATTATCATGACGATTCATAAGATGGATTAAATCAAACAAAAATCGTCTCATGCTGGTGTATCTGCTTGCAAGTTTATTTATTTCGGCGAGCGCAATTGTTGGGGTAGTATATTTTCTAGATCAGTTATTCTATCGACCAGATGTTATTTACCCTAAAACGTATGGCGATTATCTTACACATATAGAAATAGGAAATTCATCACTTGTGTACGTTTATACTATTTCTTCTGTGATTGCATTTGTACTGCTTTGGACAGGTACTGTATTTTTGTTACATAGCTATAGAAAAAAACTAGGTAGATGGAAATACTGGATATTAATGTCCATACCTCTTCTATATTTTCTAAGCCAATTCCAACCGGTAGTACTAAATTTTATGCTCTCCTATGTGTCAGATGATCCTATGCTTTTTAATCTTGTTTACATCATAATGGTGAACGCTAGCAGACCGATAGGCGGAGTGTCATTTGGCTTGGCTTTTATACTAGTCGCACATAAGTTGCAAAATCGAGAAGTAAAGGGTTACCTAGTCATTACAGGGATCGGTTTCTTATTGTTATTGGTATCTTATGAGGCTCAGGCGTTGATAACTGCACCGTTTCCTCCACTTGGACTATTATCAGGATCATATTTTGGACTAGCGTCATACCTAATTTTTATAGGACTTTATTCGTCTGCCGTATCTATTTCTCAAGATTCTAGACTACGTGCTTCTATTCGTAGGTCAGTTGAATTGGAGGTTAGGTTTTTAGGAAGCATCAGTGACGCGGAGATGGATCATAGAATACTAGACAAGGTTCTAACGACTTCAAAAAAATTTTCACAGAACACGCCAGAAGAGACTGGCGTCTCGAGTTCACTTTCGGATGAAGAAATCAAAGATTATATCGAAGAAGTTCTTGTAGAGACCCATAAAAAAAATCTCAAAGCGGGAATCCGTAATTAGCATACTAATACGGTGGAACCTACTGTACATTTAGTAAATACTGTGTATTATAATTTAAGTTGTAAGAGGGATCGATAGGATTAGTGACCCTAGCAGAAACACCTACTGTATGATTGCCAACTGGAAGAGGTTTTAGAAAGGCAAAATAACCTCCTGTCACAGCATTCCATTTACCTGGATTCAGATCCAGGAAATTGTCTTCAGGTACCGTCATACTAAAAATACCGCTTCTAGCATCATTTTGATCTAGACCGTTCAAACGTACTCCATCAACCGTTACCTCAAAGGTACTGTACTTATTGCCTTCCGTGGCGCATTTCATCATATCTGCCGGTACACTAGACTTTGCTTCGTCGCTAGTGCATTCCCCAGTTAATATAGGGATCATTATTGCATGCCCGGCCGGAATAGTGCAGCTATACTCTGACTCTCCTTGTAAAATATGGGTTAAGAAAGAAACATTTCCCGATTCTCCGACAGGGCATTTTATAAGATCGGGGTCAACTGCTTGTGGGTGTTGCACTTTTGGTATTTGCATGTTCCATTGCCACCACTTTGTCATCCAATCCTCGTAAGGTACGCCATATGGCGAAGATCCCTTAAGAAATGTGCTTGGGCTTGAGGAGACACCGTAAGCTGAAAGGGTCGTCCCTCCTATAAAAATTATAAGCACGAAACAGGTTACACAGTATAGATTGCTATTCATATGTAGCATATCAAGGATCTCTAAAATGTCTAAAATATGCTTTTGTTTAAGTGTTACTGTAAATTTGCGAGTATATTTTCATAAACAATTGGTAAAAATCATCATGAATTTAGAGGCTAAAAATGCCCATCTTTTATGGGAATCCAGCGGCAGCACCACAAGCAGTAACTTCATGAATGGCAACCCATTAGAAACATCACAAATGTAAGCGGCTGATATGGTACAAGAGGAGGATGTACCACTAGAGCCAGATGAACCACAAGAAGACGCAGAGGAACAGGAAGAGGAGGAAGAGAACGAAAGAGAATGAAGATGATTAATAGTTATGTATCCTAGATGGAATGAAAAATCAGGCTGAAGAAAATTATTATTCCTTAATATGACATCCCTCACGATGATAAAAATATATTTCTGAACTTGGTTTAGTCGAATATCTAAATTCGGTATTCTTGGTGCATAATTTCTGATAGTATTTTGTGCTAGAACCGCCAATAATCTATGATATGGAATGCCCTAATTGCGGAGTTAATTTCCACCCTCAAATGAGGAGGCTTATTGACATAATCCTAACTTAAGGTTTAGTGCTGATGAAGGATCTCAGAGTATAAATGTAATAACACCATTTCATGGTAAATTGACCAAGTATAGGTGATCTCTGCCCTCTCCAGTAATTTTAATCCGTAGATTGTGGCTTCGTAAATAACTCTCTTAAGCTACCAATAGCCAGCCTAATTCCAATGGGGAAAATTATATACAATGATGTGAAGGCCCGTATTAGAAGATAGTAGCAATGGACCAATAGAAAAAAGAGGTGGCATAACTTATTTCATAATCAACTATGGATCTAAGGCCTCCAGCGAGTCTGAATGATATTCCTACGCGCGAAAAATTCACAATTAGGCTTGCACAACAGCCTACAATAATGTATGAGCCTTGATTTTCATAGTTTACAGATATCAATACAAAAAATACAGATGTACACGCGAGAATAAAAAATTTACTGGGACAAGATTGACTACATCAATTGTTAGAATCCCCTCTTTTAGTATTTGTGCCTTACTCAGAAACCAATCCCGTCGATTCTTAGAATCCAAGGTTATATGAAAATAACTTATCGTTTAGAAAGAGCTTCAATTATGCAAACCCCTCTTCATTTTCTGCGTGCACATTGATTTATAATACCTAATCTATTCGATAGCAGATCTTAGATCATACTTTTTGAGATTCAGTGGTGCCTCTATATTTTCATTGGTATCTTGATCTATCTTCTTTGTTAAATTCAGAATCTTAGTATTGTTTCAGGGCGTTCAGTTCCTATTTCTAAATGTGACTTTCAAAGATAATTCTCTCTAACATTGAAGTTTTTATAAGATGACGCCAATATTGAGGAACGAGAAGTACATGAAAGATGAATCTTTATAACGTAACGATTTGATCATTTGTCATAAATAAATGCCTTCAAGTCAACATTATCATATTTCAAAGATAATGGATATAATTATTCACCTAAATCCGATGTCCATTTTAGATATTGGAACCGGTTTCGGAAAATATGGTGTACTGTGTAGAGAATATCTAGAGTTATGGGATGGAAGACATAATTATTCGCAGTTTTTACGCCGCATTGATGGTGTGGAAGTTTTTGAAGATTATATTACTCCTCTACATAAGTTTGTGTACAATAACATATACATTAGTGATATAATGGATGTTTTGGATAAAATTGAATCTAGATACGACTTGGTTCTATTAATTGATGTTTTGGAGCATTTTGAAAAACATCAGGGAGAGACTCTATTACATAAAATATTGCGCAAAAATGACGGGGTTTTGATATCAACACCTAAAAAACCAAGCAGTCAAAAGGATGCATTTGGAAATGTCTATGAAACCCATCGCTCAAAGTGGACAAAGGACGATCTAGGTAACCTAGCTTCGAATTTGTTTATAAATGATAGAGTAAGTCATATAGCTTATTTAGGAAATGATGGAAATGTGACAAAGCTCAAAAGAAAGCTTAGATTAAAAGAAGTCAGCAAAATCCCTGGGATGTCATTTAGCATGAATCGTGCAGATAGGCTTCTCAAAAAAGTCAACCGAATGAAAAATACAATTAATTAGAAATTGCAGACTTGATATATACACCGGACAAATTATATGATCTCTTAGTATCCTGAT
>JAATVR010000004.1 GCA_014523665.1 Nitrososphaerales archaeon TH526 | reverse complement strand
TAAAAACTGCGGGCTGAACACGTATTGCTCTCCGAATGCTAGAGACCTTTTAGTGGATAGATATCTTCCGAAAGCCTCGCCTGATGCTAAGTTAAGAAAAGGAAAAAAATTCCGCCAATTATCCCAAGAAGACTTTAAAAATGGCGTCCAGAGCCTAAAATAGTCAATTGTCGAAGACACATATCTCCAAAAATCGATGAGTTTTTCTGGGGAACCCTCCCAATATCTCAAAGTACTGGATTCTTTGCCATTGGATTCTTCTTTTCTTTCTAAAATGTGGCTTACAATTATTGAAGCATTTATTGCACCAATGGAAGTTCCTGCTACGATGTCAAAGATGTTTTCATTCTTATCTTGAATGTCTTTTTTAATCCAATGATAAAGTACGTGAAATACGCCAGCCTCGTAAGCGCCAAGGGACCCTCCCCCTTGAAAAACCAGAGCTCTTTGTGATTTAGGTGCAATGATATCAGACATTTACTATTATTATTATAACCTAGTTCTTTAACTTAAGTACCAAAGGAATTGAATTATAATGAATAATACTTATTTTTACTAATGAATATTTACTTGCAGTTATTATTAGGGCGGCAGCTATACTCAAGACAATCCAAATTTATAGGCATCCTTCGGGAGTTATTGTTAGAATCAGGCAAACTAGCTACAATTTCTACTTCAAATATACTTCAGAATCTTGCAGTCTTTAATTCCAATATCCTTTTTCGTGCATGCCCATTTTTTTCCCATAGATTTTCAAAAATATTATGATAATATTGAATCCGTGGGGAATTGCTTTCAATCAATAATCTATTCTCTTGATGTATTATTTCCAGTACTTCTCGATCTGAGACTACTAATTAGATATAATGTAAATTAGTAAGATGTATGACTCCTACTCCAATTGCAAGTAATTCCTCGATTATGGTAACTGATGGTTGATCATTGATCGAGTTAATCAGTATGATACCGCCGTGTCTCCCTCTTCTATGTTTATGTAATCCCACTGAGTAGAGTGAATTAGTCATCCATCTACAACTTGACTATATTAGTCAGCGATTTAAGAATAATCTCAGATTTGCCAGAAAACATAAGCCTAATTTAATTATTTTTAATGGTAACGTCTGGTATATCCTATTAATAAAATATGGGTTTATTCAGAATTATGAAAAGGTCAAGATAACTAAAAAGTTTAATAATGTAAGCTAATGCTACATGAAAATAATAACACCTATGCCGACGGCATGGGGGGTTGTACCTTCACAGATTCCTTTAGTGCTACCTCCTAAGAGTCACTTAAGCAGAGAGCTAAAAGCTGTATGAGGAATAGGTTTAAGGCGAATGTGGTATCCTTCCACACTCTACGCTGATATGTACAGAAGACAAGAGATTATTGAGATATTAATCAGAGATCATCAATCGTTGCAAATCAACACAATCTTACCTCTGACCGAGCCACTTGCTAGTAATTCATGAGCCTGAGCAGCCTGATTCAGAGGCATCCTCGCTGCAACGATGGGGTTGATCTTTCCTTGCTTTAGTAAATCTAACAATAAAACTAAATCTTCATGAAACCAGTCTGGCTTAAGCCTTTTTAGAGTTTGTATGCTATACAACATAAAATTTCTTTTGTCGGGAACCAGATTGAGGGTAAACATCATCAACCAATCTTCGGGATCTGAGGTCGGTGTGCCGCCATAAGCGACCAATCTCCCTCCACTGCGAAGGATCTCGTATGAGGACTTTAGCGATTTTCCTCCTATACCGTCAAATACAACATCTACACCTTGATTGCCATTTCCATCACGACTAGTAAGTCTGATAATCTCCTGAATTAGATCGACTGACTTGTAATCTATAGGGATACCACCTAAATTAGATACAATATCATTTTTATCATTGGATGTTGTTCCGTACATTTTCTTCAGCCCCGCGAGCTTCCCCAATTGGAGTAACGCCGTGCCAACACCGCCAGCAGCACCACCATTAATTAATATGCTTTCGCCCAATTTTAAGTGGGCACAACGGTGTAGCATCTGATAGGCAGTGATATAATTCAACACTAAACTTACAGACTCAGCAAGATCAAGTCCAGGTGGAACCGGTACCAGCTCATCTGATGGCAAAATTATATATTCTGCATACCCTCCGACTATTGGTAAAGCAGCGACCATCTGACCCGTCTGCCATGCTGTTACTTTGTCTCCTAATTTGTCAACTACGCCAACAACATCCCATCCAGGAGTAAATGGTATTCTTCCAAGATTCCAAGATTCAGGATGAACCCCTTTTCGCATAAGAATATCTGCGAAGGATACTCCTGCAGCTAGTACCTTTACACGCACTTCGTTAGCTCGTGGTTGAGGAAGCTCATCTTCAGTTAGCAAGAGATTTTCTGGTCCACCGAACTTTGGTATCACAATATGTTCATATTTCATCCTAATGTAACCCCAGATTGTTAACCAGAGAGTTCTTCGTTATTTCTGCAAAGGATATCAAACAGAACTTCGTTTTCATGCTTCACACTTTCATTGTCATCTATTAAAGCGAAGTGAATTCTGTGCAATGCACCGCAGACTATTTTGCTAAATAATATGAGTAGCATTGGAGATCGTGTTGTGAAGAGATCATGAATTCCATTGTAAATAGGGCCTTAATCTTCCAAGGAGGAGGTTCGCTTGGTGCATATGAAGCCGGCGCTTACAAAGCTATCAAAGAGGAACTTTCACAATACAGTAAAACGAAAGGGACTGAGAATGAGCCAATGTTTCATATCGTATCTGGGACATCAATAGGCGCGATAAATGCTGCTATATTAGTAAGCTATGTGAAGGAAAATAAAACCTGGGAAGGATCTGATGAGAGGCTTATCGAGTTTTGGGAGTATCTATCTACGCAGTCATCTGTTGAAAGGATACCCTATCTTACTGAATATTGGAATTCTTTGCATAGATTAGATAGTCGGATTGCTTCAGGAGAGTCTGCCAGGAGATATCTTAGCACTAAGGAATTCATTTTGAAAGGAGTTCCTCATGTGTTTGTACCAAAGATGCCTCTGTTAGATATCAAATTTTTAGATCCATTAAATATTTGGTATATCTACGACATTAAACCGTTAAAGAAGAATACCATCCTTAACTGTACCTTGACTAAGAGGAAAGCCCATGTGAGGACATCTATTATCCAGAGCATAAAACTTAGAATTGTACAAAAAAAGCACAATAGGGTGTTTCTTGACTGATAATGAGAGACACCTACCTGTTGCTTCTAAGTCTTTAACATTAGCCGCATATACAAAATGATAACCCTGATTGGACATTATCTAAGTTTGATTATACGCTTTTATCATAATTATTCTTATATCCAAGTTAAAAGGAAAATCCAAAAGTAGCTTCTGTATAGGGTATTCAAGCTCTTGAAAAAAGTACTAAAAATTAGATTCCAAATTTGACTTTGCCTTGCACAACCAAGCGCAAGATACTAAATGTACCAATTTGGTTCAACTAATACCTTTTTAATTGCCAACAATATCGTCCGTCGATAATTCTTGATTACTACAACGATCCTCGCACAATTGTTCTAATGATATAGTGAATCCTACATGGGAACAATCGGTAAGTCGCAATAGCTACAAAATGGAACGCCTTCTTTAATCTCAACATCTATTTCAGATCTCAAATTCTTATCGTATAATATTGCTTGGTTATCCTTAATGAATTTCCTTAAAATTAGAGGTGTATCCAAAGAATTGGTAGGATATTGTTGGTTATTCACTAAATCCAGCCATTGCATAAAAGCAGCAGTTCCGTCGTCCAGCGTACCTACTTTTTGCGCTACTACAGAACTATTTTGAGGGTTACCATTATTGTTATACCTTTTCTTGTCACGAGGACCATTACTGCCATCACTTTCTTCCATACTAGTGACTTCTTGGTTAAATTATTACTATAATTGATGTATTTGAATATAGCTCCACTCGACATCAAAGTTTAAACGATTTCAAACTTAATCTAGATTCAAAAGGCTAAAAATTGGTAGAAGATTATATAAAAATATCATCCGATAGTTTTTTATTTTATTGGATTTCATAATAATATATTGAGAACAGAGAAGAAAACAGAGGGGAGTGCTAGTCATTATGATGACCAAACAATTGAAAATTTAAAGAATTACTATAAAGTAGAAGAACATCATTCTAGCGATCTATTAAGATTTATTAAAACTCATGGAACACGTCATGATTCTGATGATCGATAAGGGCTAATCATATATTCGACTTTATATTCAACTTGACTCTTTAAGTAGAATTATGTATTAGCGCACATTTTTGTTTCTAAAAACTGAAACCCTTTTTATGTAGCATGTCTCTTTTTCTGCTAATGAGCCCCCTTATCTACAGGAATCTAACCACCTTGAGCCAGTCATAATATTGATTCTCAAATAGGGTTCTCTGGAATTGCAAGAAATAAGTCAGCGAATACATTGTTTGCTACAATGTTAGATGAGCTTTGCAGCGTCTCAAATGGTGTCTTGACCAGGACTGTCATCATGCCACTTTCTCATATGATTTTTGTGCGTACTCAAATAAGCCCCAGGCCTGAAATAATGATCGTAGAAATCTAGATCTATGTGTTGCGCTTGTAAATAAGTAAGCAAAAAGATGCTAGGAATAGTAGCAGGAAATTTGCCATATGCATCATAAATGTATTGAGCTTGCAACGCTACACATTCTTTAATATCATTAGTAAAAGGCTTGGCACTGCTTCTTACTTTTGCACTATCTTTCCATGCTCCAGGTGTTTCAAGATTATATACTCCACCTTGACCAAACTTTCGTATGACTAGTGCATCAACTGCTTCTCTCATGTCCTTGTAATGTGGAGGACAAAACCCTTCAAAAACACCTGGTAATCCTGTAGGGTTGGGTATAGACCAGCGATCATTTGTATCGTATCTAAATCCTAGTCCTGGCACATTAGGATCTCCACTTGCTCCCAATACTGCGTGTCTATCTATGCCGTGATAGAGCCATCCTCCAAGACCCATTGCTTGAAGTAACAACATACCAGCGTAACAAGAAGTTGAAAGCTCTGTTGTTAATTCGGAGATACAATACTCCTATATAATAATCAAGGACATTTCTTTAAATTTTTCTCTCGCCAAGGGGACGAGTGCTCTATTAGCTCCTCTTGTCTCAAGAGGTAACATGCACATTGGTTTTTAATGGTGGGGAAGTGGGCCAATCAAAGTATGAAAAATATTGATCGTGATGAGGGAATGAAGAAACCAGATCTTTCATCCCATGTCCTTAACTTCTATATTTAGAATGAATCAGTTTGACGATGCATTAAACACTTGGAATACCGAATTAGTTATCTATGCCACATACCCTAAATCCGCTAGTCCTGACCCGGCACCTTGAGATTGCCCTGTTGTATTTGAATCAATCGGAAAATTAATATAAAATTTTTTCAATGAACCAGATTCGATTTATTATTCAGGTTCACATCCAGTGCTTTTTATGCACTTTTCGATAGTAAAGTGGTCTACATCATCGATTCCTTCATTAGGATAAAACTGTACATTAAGTAACGTTGCTGCTTTCGCTTTTTCTATATCTACATTTAAAAAACCATGTCCAACATACTGTTTAGCAATGTACGGATCTTTTTCCGTAAAGTTATAACTGGGTGCACCTGCCGTGCCAACTGTAACAAATACGGGTCCATTCGGGTTAGAATAATTGGACATATTAAAGCTTGTTATAAATGGGCCGTTGAGTTTATTGTAACGGAGTGGATAAGATCTCTCGTAAATGTGGTTGTGGGCTTGAAGCACCAGATCTACGTCATATTTATCGAATAATAATTGATGAAAAGTTTGAAGTGCAGGCTCTGCACGATCATGAAGAGATCCATCGAGAGTGACAACCTGCGATGCATATGTCAGTTTATGAAAATAAACTATAATCCAGCCCACATTAGGATCCGAAGACGCTTTTGAAAGATCGCTTTGCAAAAAGTTTAACTGTTCTTCATACCTAGGCTCATCTTCGTCAAGCAATTCAGTTGACATTACAACGAAGTGGGCATTTCCATAGTTAAAGGAGTAGAATTCCTTTGTAAGGTTAAAATATGATAGATATTCACTTAAAAGATTCACATATTCTACGTCATGATTACCTATTGAAATATTCATAATTCGAATTATAGGATTTAGATCCAGACGAAAATTGAATTTTAGCTCTTTTAATGTTGTACTGGAGCGTCACGTTCTTTGGATAAAAATAGTGCCCTCACGGTCATTTGGATAAAGAGGATGTCCACTAATGTAACCAGTCGTAGTTTATTATTTTCGGTTGCTCTGCTTTCTCTTCTACCTCTTCTTGAGCTAATTTTTCTTCCTGTTTTTTTGTTGCGCCCGAATAGTTTATTCTCTTAGATTCTCATTATTATAAAATTACTGCTTCTACTATTTGGTTAACAACTCCTTTATCACTTTAAATAGAATAAATAGTGAGTATCGGTTTCCTTATCAGTAACAAAGAATAAGAGGGATTCCATTAAATGGTATTCTATTAAGCTTTACACATCAAGAAAAATAGGAACTTGATGGTTTATCTTAGAAGTGTCTGATTGAATGTTCCCACTGTTTTCTCTGTCTGAGGTGTCACTGTTGTATTTACCATAAACGGATGCTGCACTTGTATGACTTGTGGAGGATATACTGGACCTTTGTCGCTAGGATTCCATGTTAGAATAACTTTCCCATAGGATTCCTCTAATTTCTTTAGTGTGGCATTTTGCTGCCGCTCACTTAATTGTGGGAACTTTGGATCAACTCTGTTTGGTGCAGATTCTATCTTGTGGTAATGCCAATTGGGTTTTTCTCTGGCTGGTAATTGATTATATGCATCGGTTGTAATCATGTATTTGACTCCTATAAGAGTTGCATTAGGTGAGTTGCTGTCATAGAGTTGGCAAACCATCATTATTTTGTCGTTAGGTTTGCAGAAATGCCATACTCTTAGCGAAGGATCGTCGAAGACATGTCGCACCGCTGTTAAGGGACCCAAAGGGGGACCGCCAAACCTTGTGTCGTTGCCGTAAAATTCTGAGCCGTTGTCGTATTGTTCTGAGCCAGCTGGCCATATATCAAACTGGGAGTGATGACGGTTAACCCCGCACCTATGATTAATAATTGAAAAAATCCGTTCACATTTCTCATTAATTCCTAGTAATTAACAAAGTATATAATAATATGAACCTTAGTAGGGCTAGTGACCAATTACTCATACGAGTAACAGGACCAGCCAATTCTAATTTATTAATGTCCTGTCTCACATTATCAAGCAGAAAGGTGTAAGTCATTATGGAATAGATTAATGCCCTTAGAAATAAAATGTGGCCTGCACTCATACATTCAGTAAGCTCTTGAAGATTATGTAAAATGCAACTACAATTAATATGACCGCAAAGATGGTTTTAAGTTTCTCTTTGGACACTTTAGATGACATACTCGTACCGTAAATACCACCGAGTATACCGCCGCTTATAAAAAGCAGCGATATCAACCAATTTATCTCGCCGCTTAATGAATATCTAGATGCTGTTAAAAAACCAAAAGTACTTACCGAAATTAAGGAAGTGCCTACAGCGTCAGTTATAGTAAGTCCTGATACTGTATGCATCAATGCCGGTACTATGATGAATCCTCCTCCTATTCCAAAATATCCAGCTCCTACTCCGACACCAAATCCTACGAATAGTATGCGATAGTATTTCTTAATCTGAGAAATACATATAGGAACAATTTTTTTAGATGTAGTATTTGTATGATGATGATCATTGTCTCTGCTCCTATCTTCGATTCTGTCGGTAAAGTTAGGAGCGGTTTCACCTTGTTCTAAATCTTTAGTTTTGAGATAGGATAAAGCATCTTTATCCTTTCCTGATTCCGTATCTCTTCTTAATAGCATTGTCAATGAAAGCGCTATCATGAAAACTGCAAATAGCACCAGGAGATCTTCTGAAGGAGTAAGAAGACCTAACTGAGCTCCTATGATCGTGCCTATAGCTCCAGGAATTGCAAACAACACACCTTCATTAACTCTTACGTGGCCTTTTCTTCTATGATGTATCATATTTATAAGTGCATTTGTACCGACTGCCAATGCGGATGTTCCAATCGCAACATGTGTATTTGCTACCCCTACGACATAAATTAGCAAAGGAACTGCAAGTATAGAACCCCCACCTCCTATCAGTCCCAACGAAAAACCTACTACAGCTCCGGATAACAGCGAAAGTACGACGGTAGCTATGGTATCATTTAAGATTACTGGTCCAAAGCCGAGGAACGTTACCCAGAATGAAACGAGCAAATCATTTGAATTATATATGTATGCAATGAAGGGTTCTAGCGAGTGAAACACTTACTCAAGACGACGTAACGCAATATTGATTCAACAGTCGATCACCATACTCTACTCCACTACTTCAAATTAGATCTCATTACATTCAAGACACATTACATCTATTGGGACCGAACTCCAACTCAAATATCTCAGCAGAGGTCTGTGGAACAGGCGCTTTACCCCCATTTATTGAAATGATTTGTCTATAGTTTGGAGGTGTAGCCATGGTTTGAGAGACTATCTTCTCTACAAAACCATTCTTCTGAAGCTGCAAAAGCTTGGCATTCTTTTTCAACCAACCAAGATCCGCCGAGATCATTTCTCCTGCTTTAATATATTTGTCAATATGTGCTGGAAATATTAGAACAGTATCAAGCAGAGTCATTATTTTGTGATGGAGAGTGTCATATAATTTCTCTGAGAATTCTCTAGATTTGTCTCTTAAGTCAGGCCGACCTACTCCATCTACAAATAGAGTATCACCAGTAAAGAGCAATGACACATCTTCCGCTTGCAGAAAAAGCGCAAGGCTTCCATCAGTATGTCCCGGTGTATGGATTACTTTCAACTCTGCTCCTCCAATTTTTTCCACGGAACCATGATAAAGTGGCGTAGAAGTTTGGTCATACTGTTCATAGCCACTCAAGCAAAGTTTAGATCCTGTCTTTTCAGAAAGTTCCACTGCTGCAGATACATGATCTGCATGTTGATGTGTATCAAATACTTTAGTTATCTTTGCCCCAATTTCTGAGACCTTTGATAAATAGTATTCTACAGGATAAACGGGGTCTATAACAACAGCCTCACCATCTGACTCTAAAATATATGACATACACCCCTTCCCGATTCTTCTAATTTGGTATAGCCTCGCCATCCCTGTACCAACTCTGAATTCCTTGTAAGCGTCTTCAAGGGATGTACTCCAAGATTTCAAACCTCCTTCCAAGTTACCGACGTTAAAGCCATATCTTTGTAGCAAATATTTTGCTACTGTGGAACGATTGCCATGAGGGCAGATTGTGACTATTCTTTTGTCTTTTGGAAGGTCTGTTATAGATTCCTTGCTGGATGCCAGTTTACTTAAAGGGATGTTAACGCTTCCTTCAATGTTCCAGTCTTTGAACTCGTCAGGTTCTCTTACGTCTAACATGAATAAACCATCGTCTCTGCCATCTTGGTCTAGCCATTTTTTGAGATCTACGGAAGAAATGTTTCCCTCTGAGGATGATTCCGTTAAGCTCCATTTCCATGAATTTATGCCTCCTTGCAAATACCTTGTATTCAGACCGATTTGGGCCATCATCTGAGCCATCTGTCTTGAATATTCATCATCATCACTCACTAGTACGATCTCAATATTCTTCGGGAGTTTTGGCATGATATTTTTCTTGGCAGCTGAATCACAGACCGCATATGCGGAGCCCGGTATATGCTGCCGATCGAATCTATTCTTGTCGCCAATATCAAAAACCATTAGATGCTGGCCCCCCTCTAATCTAGACTTAAGATCCTCCGGGGTTATTTCAATGGGGCCAGCAGAAGGAGCATTCGGTTCAGATCCTTTATGGATATAGCTACTACTACCATTTCTCTCAATGGTCATTCTTTCCGACCCCCCTCACTATAAGATCCGCTATCACCGGCCATATTCATGAACCGTCGGCTGCTGATGTTGAATTGTCCTTGTACCGTAACATTAGCAGATCCGCCAAATGATATGGCTGTAGTAGCTATGACTGCAGTTGATATAACTGCTAGAAGCATGATTAATGGACTCTTCCATATATTCAACATATATTGTTTGAAATTGATCCCCCATGTTCTTATAGTTTTCAGTTCCATAAAGACGAC
>JAATVR010000029.1 GCA_014523665.1 Nitrososphaerales archaeon TH526 | reverse complement strand
GGCCGATTGTTTATTTGGTCTATTTCCAAGAATAACTCCAGAATATTCAAATCCTGCATTGTGACTCGAATATAGTTACGTTTATGAACTCTGGTCCCACATCAGGTACTAATATTGCGCAATCCTAAATGAGATACTAGTTGATAGGTATCTTCTGCAGTTGTAATATCATTATAAGGCCAATAATTATTATTAGACAGCATCGAATTCTATTATTGAATGCAAAAAAGGAGATAACAATAATAGAAAGATAGCAACCTCTGTAGAGATAGTTGATGCTACCCCATCTGTTGCAGACCATGACATCATATCAAAAGCACCTTCTTGAAGAAGGAGGAGGAACGTGACAGGCCACTCTCCTGACATAGTCGAAAATAAGCCCCCAGTTCTCAGCTCCTCCGAGATTGACAAGCTCCTTTCGATGACCCTCATCGCGAACCTGGCCACGACCGATGATGACGGTGGTATCCACCTTCTGCCCATGTGGTTTCTGCGAATCGGCAGCAACATCTACATTCCTACCTCTCACCATACACACAAATACAGGAACTTGCTGGCAAGGCCTCGTGCATCTGTGATGATCGACATCTCAAAGGCCGGACTGAACCTCAAAGGAGTGCTGATCAGGGGTCGGGTAGATCTTATCAACGGAGATGAGGCGAGAAAGATCAATCATTCCATTCATTTGAAATATGTGACACCGGATGCGCTGAATAATCCTGATGTAGCCTCATACCTCTCGAAAGGTGACAACGTAACCGTGAATGTCCATATGGATCACCTGATTAGCTGGAATCTAGTCGACTCTAAGGCGGGACGAGCGCTTGATGTCGGAGGCTGGTTCCGTCCACATGACGGATAGGGAGAAAAGGAGAAGAGATAAGAACAACTTACAGTATACTCAGAGAGTTAAAGACCCGAAGGGCATACTTGAAACGGATCATCTAAAGGCATCTATCACCCTTCATTAGAGCTTTTTGCTGCTACTGACGCGACACCAGCGAAAAATTTACAGGTTTGAGTTGCATAAACTTTCGCAGTTTGTTAATCTGCCGCAAGTTTCATAAATAAATAATCATTGCACTTGTGTAGTAAGGGTTGGTTTAATGCTGAACATCTTGAACGTTCAAAACGTTCAGAATGTTTTACCTAGCGGGCGTTCAATCACCGTTCAATCACTGTTCAATCACTGTTCAATGCTGTTCAATGCCTGTTCAATCACCGTTCAATGCTGTTCAATGCCTGTTCAATCACCGTTCAATGCTGTTCAATGCCTGTTCAATGCTGTTCAATCACCGTTCAATCACCGTTCAATGCTGTTCAATGCTGTTCAATGCCTGTTCAATGCTGTTCAATCAAAATGGAAATAACTTCTGAAATCTAGTATTTCACAAATTCATGGTAGATGAAGATGTACCTTATATAAATTAGCAAAATTCAGTCTGATAAGCTATGAACAAAAAAAGAAGTGAAGACAGAAGCCTTTCTGTGTCCAAGAATGGCCTCCCTTGGTGGCAAGTAGCCTACATGAAGGTGAAAGATATAGTAATTATTCTCGCTATAGCATCTAATGAGTAACTAATTTGGTCCAAGTTACTAAATGGATCCAAGTAATCGTAAATGTAAACTGTCAGTCAATTAGGTACTCGTACCATATGCTTGTGAGGACTCATCATGAGGCAAACATTTGCCTTGTCACTGCATGAGAGATTCAATGGCAAGATTGTCAGAACATACAATATTCAATAGACTCAAAGAGGTTTCTCAGAAAGCCAATCTCTAATTCAGAGCTATTAGATTGAGCTGCTGCAATGATAAAACACCCTCGAGAAATGATAGATTTATGTGTTAACTAATTGTTGCTATTAAGCCTAGATTATTACATCGGCAATATAATGACAATATGATTTCACGTTACTGTTTTGAGACCGAATATACATTGTGAATTGTCAAAATAGAGGTCAGCTTTGATATTCCTTTTTAAGGAATTCTTGCTCGCGTCTGGCGAGTTCTTCAGCAGGTACATCTTCAACATGTGTTGCGATAAACCAATGATTTCCAAAAGGATCGCGCACTCCGGCACTTCGATCGCCATAGAATTGATCTGCCGGTTCCATCAGCGAAATGGCTCCAGCACCAAGTGCTTGTCTGTAGGCTTCATCTGTGTCGGGTACATACAGATAAATTGAACTAGGCATAGATTTCCACTTCCCTCCCATATCTCCCAACATGACGACTGAATCGCCAATCTTGACTTCAGCATGTCCTACTTTCCCATCGGGACGGGTCAGGCGATATATTTCTGTCGCCTTGAAAGCCTGCTTTAGGAAATCTATGAGCATTGATGCACCTTCAACAACCAGATAAGGGGTCGCAGTATGATATCCATCTGGAATTGGTTTGACACTCATTTTGATCATAATTGTTATCCAACCCGTAAATTTGAATCTTGTCATCACCTAATAGTTTGGATGCTTATATCCTCTTCACCCACATTCCTATTAGTCAGAACGAGAATTCAATTGATTTTACCAATCATCATTTCTTTGTTCAGATTTAGTGTTAGTTAGTGGTAGCAGCTCAATCATCTTATTCTGCAAGTTTAGATAATGCCCCTTTGCAGTGGTTTTATATGTTAAATCTTGTTCACTGTAATATACTAAATTACATTTTGTCAATAATGTCACATATTTTTTGACTTGCTTACGGGTTAAACCAGATTTTTGCACGATATTACTTTGTCTTAATGTGCGGCCATTTAATAACTCAAGAACAGTTGAAATCGAATGTGATCTATCCTTTCTATTGACCCGATATTTTTTTGCCTTAACGCTAACAAGATCAGTTACATTAGAACAAAGTCTATTCAAATTATTTCGACATCCTTCATTATTGTTAGGGGTGCAAAAAGAATGATTGCAAGATCACTACTACTACTGCTATTACTATTACTACTATTATTATCGATATATCCCAATGTACAAGGTTATCATTGAGAGGGTTAATTAAGTCAATCATATATAAAGCGGTTTGATGCATATATTCCTATATAGATAATCTATGGATCAGCTTTTGCCATTTCAATTGTCATACTTGATGTTTTATACTAAATGGAAGATGCACCCATTAAAGATTCTCTTTTGAATTTTGTAGGCAGGGTACCTTGTTGAAAATGTCTGTCAGATTGCGCTTGGGGTTACCTTATCCTAAATATGCTCATCAGAATTTCAAAAATAGATTCCTTAGATCTTATGTACATCATATAATTCTATGGACACTACCGTAAATACCACGATAACGACTAAGAAAACCAATATGGTAATAGAGGTGTTGTTATTTGTAATCCACAAAAGTGCGAATGCTAATCTTCTTAAAAATGTGGAAGAGAGTGCACATTATGTCGATTTATCTCGGGATTATGTCATTGATCTCAGAGCGATATTACCTACCTCACTAGTAGCTTTAAATGAGACTTTGCCGTCAGCATCACTACCACCATCGTTACCTCCACCGTCTATTGCTGATACCGGTGGAACCTCTTCCGATGATGATTCTAGTTCTAATTCAGACGATGAATAAATAATATCTCAGGTGTCCTTGGTGCCCCTAATGACCAGACACCAGCTATCCCCGTAATAATTAGATTAATTGTATAATTAGTACGAAGATGATGTATATAGAAAAGAGATAGTGACTATAAGCTAGGGACACTACGGACAGATAGCTTCACTCCAAGGAGTACAGTAATTAAACTATCAAACGCTTTCTATTTGTAACAGAGCACAGCAGCTGAAAACAGATGATAGCAAGAGATAACAATGTTTTTGAATGAGATCTCCGATATTGTATTACTAAATAAACATCAAAAAAAAGCACTCGTGATTGAACTTTACAAGCAAGGTAAGACACGACGCCAAATAGCAGAAGTTGTACATATGTCATTCAAAGATATAGCTGATTTAATCAATGAATATACTGGTGAAGATACATCTTCCCCCTTGTTGTAAGATATAAGAATTGAGACTCATTTGGCAAATCCAATTAATCTGAAACAACCATAATAGTTGATCCAAAATATTGGTATGTATCGGATAACCCTCAAGATAATACTGTTCCCTGCTGTCGGGTCTGCTCCATAAGTGAAGATATAATTCGAGCAAGCAGCCCTAACCGGAGAAATGTACCTGATAGACCATATTCATGTCAATGTAATATAAAATAGTGGAGACTGGACTTTGTTACTCTTGAACTAGAACGCGAGAAAGAAGGAAGGTAAGGTTTCTATCATATGCATTCATTGTGTGGATTTCCCCCTCCCTCATCGTCGTGAGGATTTCCGGTTGGATTCTGATCACCGTGAGGGTTACCTGTCTGAGTGTTAGTGTTTTCGTTACAGCCTCTCTTAATCTTGGCGTCTGCTTCTGGTGTAAGACTTGAGGTAATCATTAGGGTCGCAATGACGCCTACAAACATTAGTACAAATATGCTCTTTTTCATATATAGTTCCACGAAAGAGAGCATCGATATATAAGGATATTGTGTGCTTATGTCTTCATCATATCCCACTATAATTTTTCTTCTAAACACTATTTTAAGGTACTTCAGCCTATCACTAGTAACAAAACATCATCATGGTCATCATCATGGTATCATATATAATAATCAACTCAATCCAATACAGAAATATCTTTTTCTGCAATTACTCTCGTAGGGTTTATTCGTACAACTACTGCACCTTCACCACCATTTATTCTACCGTAGGCTTTAGCTCTTTTTTTACCCATGTAACGTTCTGCTATTTTAGTAGCCCATTTTAATGCCTCTTTTTGCTTGTAGGGGTATATTTTTGCGGTACCATATATTGTTACAAAGGAAAATGGGGGTTTCTGATCATCTATGCAAATACTGACTCTTTTATCTCGCTGAATATTATTCGCTTTAACCGATGCCTCACCAGTGGTAAAAATGATGTCTCCTACTTTACTCCCGCCCTTCCCGTTATCCAATACAAACCAAATTGGAACAACATGCGAATTTCCGTCTTTTTTAACTGTAGCAAGTTTTCCGGTGAAGGTACCTTGCTTAAGAAATCTTGCAATTTCCGCTTTGGACATCTCTGTCATTGCTGTTAGTATTTCTCCTGTCTAGAATATAAGATTGTGTTACTCTTTATTACCATTAAAAAATGGCTCTATCTCTAGCCTTTCGGTGGCGTGAGGCTATGCCGGTTTTTATGTTGGCAGTTAATAAGATCTAGATCGCGGCCGGCCGCAAATGGGGAATTCAAGGATGCAAGAGTGGTATGGATTCGTGATTATGAATAAAGTATATGAATTCGCTAAAATTTTCTCTCCATATTTAGACTTGAATTTCCTTACAATATCGTCGACCCCTATTACTGTCTATTATTGGTTTACCTCTCGCAGATGTTTCGTCTGATTTCATTCAAAACTCAAAATGAGTTCATCTAGAGCTCGTTGAAGATGAGATAAGCCAACTTTTTCGAAGATATATCTATACCAGATAGATAATGATTCTATTACTTTAGTGGGATGAAATGAATGGGCAGCTGCTAACTTGTGCCAGTTGCGGTAATAAACAGTACGTCCATCTACAGTTAGTCGAGATTTGTGATAACTGCGGCGCTAAGAATTGGACCACCTAAGGGATGGCAATAAATGACTCTAAAAATTAAATCATTGAAGGAACAAACGGAACCAGACGATGGCCTGAGAATCCTAATAGCCAGATATAGACCACGAGCTCTTCCGAAACATAGGGAGAATTGGAATGAATGGTGGAAAGATCTGGCCCCAAGTAAGGCCTTACATAAGGATTACATGAAAGACAAAATTATAGATTGGCCTGAGTACAAGAGACGATTTCTAATTGAAATTGTAAACAATCCTAAGGCTTTAGAAAAAATTCGAGAGTTAAGACAGTTGAAAGAGAATAAAGATATTACTTTATTATGCCATTGCCGTAATGTAGGCGACCGTTGTCACAGATACCTCATTAGAGATATGATTGAATCACAAACAGAAGCAGCATAAGGACTTTTTACATTGTCTACATTCCGCATGTGTAATGTGAAGATTAATCCAAATTTCGAAAGAATGAGTATGGTCAGAACGGTAGGACAAATGCGGGATTATGCAAAGGAAATCAAAACAGGTGATAGTCACCCTACCTCTAAGTCAACTAGACAGAAATGAATGTGATTATGAATTTACAGAACTAACTCCACAAGTAAAACATATACGAGAGCCAGAGAATCATGTCAAATATGTTTCCCATCTTTCTTCTTAGACTTCTTACGCTTTAGGTAGTCTGCTAAATGCATAAGGTAGATCGTAAATCCAAACAATATATACACTTCATATTCCTCACTAATAACTTAGCATGGCATTTTGAATTTCGATACCTCATCAATCGCAACTGTCGCCACAGCATTCTCATTCTGCCTAGTAAATGACTAGTTATGCATCGCTTTACTTGTTATCCGGTACAACCAAATTATTATATCACTAATATTATTTGAACCACTTTCACGCTCATGATTTTGTCCAATGCTACTGTGCCTGCATTTGAAAGATAATGAAAGCCATATATTCAAATGCAGAGTCGACATTCTAATCACCTAAAGACATCATAGAATCCTATTTACATCAGAGAGGACTTTTATGGATCTTCGGATATAACTCTTGCGATAATCAATAGACAAAGACATCGGTACTATCAAAGCTTATTATGTTACTAAGGCACTATAGGAAAGTAGAGAAGCATGTTAAATGGATATAGTATTATCATTGTAATTATTGTTATATCAGTACTATCGATTACCACTAGCTCCATTATGATGTCACAGAAACAACAACATACTACTTCCGCACAGCTTACAGGACAAGAAGCCTTAAACTCTAGTGTTGAGGAGGCCTCAATACTAGAGTTTCCCGTTCCATTGGGCTCAAGGCCGCATGATGTTGCTCCTATGCCGAATGGAACCTCAGTATGGTATACTGCTCAAGGTTCTGGCGAATTAGGAAGACTGGATCCAATTACGGGAGAGACGCATCATATTGCGCTGGGACAGGGTTCTGCGCCACACGGGGTTATTATCGGACCAGACGGCGCTCCATGGATCACAGATGGAGGTCTGAATGCTATTGTGCGTGTTGATCCTCTTACTGAAGAGCTCAGAGTATATCCGCTGCCTATAGATTCTAATTATGGTAACCTAAATACGGCAACATTTGATCATAACGGAATCTTGTGGTTTACCGGACAAAGTGGAATTTACGGACGCCTTGATCCACAGGTTGGAAAGATCGAAGTCTTCCAAGCACCTCGTGGTCCTGGACCCTATGGCATATCTACAACCACCAATGGCACGGTATACTATTCCTCATTAGCGGGTAGTTATGTTGCTCGCATCAACTTAGAAAGTGGAAATATTAGCGTATTGGAGCCTCCTACGGCCGACCAAGGAGCACGAAGAGTCTGGCCTGACTCTCAGGGTCGTATCTGGGTTAGTGAATGGAATGCAGGACAGTTGGCCGTATATAACCCAATTACAGGAGAATGGAAAGAATGGCGACTTCCAGGAGACAATCCAATGCCTTATGCTGTATATGTTGATGAGAAAGATGCAGTTTGGTTAAGTGATTTCGGAGCAAATGCGTTGGTGCGTTTTAACCCAACGGATGATACTTTTGAGGTGTTCACCCTTCCAAGTTCTGAAGCTAATGTAAGGCAAATTTTGGGAAGGCCTGGGGAGGTAGGGGGCGCAGAGTCTGGAGCAGACAAACTGGTAGTAATTACCACAAGTACTGATCCATTCTGATTCTGTTGCAGATCTAATAACAACTCCTCTCTTCTTTGTAGGTGAACTTGAAGCATCAACAGGATTGATCTCGATAGCAATAGATGATGGGTTTCCTTTCAAGCCAGGAAATTTGAGGAGGAATAAATCAGGTATGCTGGCGTCTTTCAGAAATTGCCTAGTCTTTCCTCCATAGAAATAGATAATGAAATAAGATTAGGTTCTTAGCCTCTAAGCATTATCAACTTATATCAGAGCAGTAGAGGCAAAAGTAGCAGCTCAACAGAGGGCACTACAGGCACAGAATGAGCTACGTAGAATAGAGATTGAAGCACAACAGGCAGAGGCCAGAGCAGTCGGAGAGCAGCAGGCTAATATTGCAAGAGCGGAAGGAGTTAGACAATCTAACGTACTGCAGGCACAGGGTGAAGCACAAGCTATAACTACAATTGATGAGCAGCTACGGCAGAGTCCAAGTTATCTGGAATGGCTCAAGTCCCAGAAATGGGATGGACAGTTGCCTCTAGTGGTTGGTGGAGGAGCAGGAGGCGAAGAGACACCTTTCATAAGTATTCCCACCTCAGGAAATGGTAGTACCACTGGTGGTACTAATGTTACTACAGGAGAATAAAGCCACTAATGAGACTATGAGATTGCGAGTTCATGAAGAGTTATAGCTTGCACCAAAAAATGTACAAGCTATACATTTTGCCAGTAGAAGTAGCTGCTTCTACCATGTATTCTTGCCATCCCATACGGATAATCTTATTGTTTACACTGCGTCACTTTGTTAGGCTCTGTGGGTCAGTAGTGGCCGAGAGAAAGGTAGTTGCTGTACTGACGTTGGTGATCCAGGTACGGTAACAATGGATGACATTGAACCAGGCGGCTGCAGAATCAAGAAACCAGGTTTCACAAGGGTTCCCGTGGTCTACATCTACATTTTAAACTTTTAAACTGCAATTCGACATGCAAGAGTCAGAAGAAATACATTGGCAGAGAAGTAATAGCGGGTTGCTTTCCAATATAGCTAATTGATTATTAGCTTGATTGGTTACTACTATTCTCCTCAATCTCTTCATTTGCACTTATCTTGTTCTATTGACCAACTACCATAAGATCCCAACAATTTGATTCATAGGAGCAGGATCTGTTAGTATTACAAGAACAATCAGAGACATTTCCGGTTTCCGATATTAACATATTCATACTGACATGATATATTTATGCTTACCGAAAAGCTACAATCTCAAGGCATAGAATGTGTGTTTTATACGTGCATATCAGACAGTAATCAATAAATCTAATTCTGGCTATTATTAGTCGATGAAGCATTTACTTTCTTCCAAAATGATAACAGGATCATCATCTGGTGTTCTTATAATTGTATTAGCAATAGCCGTACTTCTATCTCTCCAATTGAATTCCCCAGCTTTTGCACAACCCTCAATTGGTGAGCCTAGCTTAACAGCTGAATTAGTTTTAGATGGAATATCATCACCAACTAGTATTGCATTTTTAGATGAGAATAATATCTTGTTATTAGAAAAAGAAGGAAGTGTCAGACTCATCTCAAATGGTCAATTTCAACCGGAACCAGTGCTGCAGCTGGCAGGAGTCGAAAGCAATAACGAACGTGGACTTTTGGGAATTGAGGTAATGGGCAATAATGTCTTTCTCTATGTTTCAGAGAGTGGAACCCAGGTTGAAGGGATACCAACTGCAGGTGATGTCAGGAACAGAGTTTACAGTTATACATGGGATGGTACCTCTCTTACAAATCCTCAATTACTTGTAGATCTTCCAGGTGGCCCTGGAACTAATCATCAAGGCGGGAAATTAAAGATTGGTCCAGATAACCAGCTTTACATAGTAGTAGGGGAAATGCAAAGGGAGGGGCAACTTCAAAACTTCCAAAGCGGCCCACCTCCTGATGATACAGGTGTTATACTAAGAGTCAATCCAGCAGATGGATCGCCCAGTTCTGGTAACCCATTATCAGGTGAACCGTCTGATCCTATCAATAAATATTATGCCTATGGTATACGCAATAGTTTCGGAATTGATTTTGACCCAGTGACAGGTAAACTGTGGGATGCAGAAAATGGTGAAGATGTTTTTGATGAAGTTAATCTGGTAGAACCGGGATTTAATAGTGGCTGGAAAACGGTCATGGGTCCAATAGCTGCTAACACAGGAGTATCTGAATCGAATCTGGTAAATATGCCTGGCTCACAATATGCTGACCCTGTCTTTAGCTGGGCAGAATCAATAGGAGTCACTGATATTGAGTTTTTTAATTCAACTGCATTTGGGCCCAGCTATGAAGATGGTATCTTCGTGGGAGATATAACCACTGGCACACTTTTTTACTTTGAACCAAATGGTGATAGAACTGGCATAAATTTGGAAAGTGATCCCTTGTTAAGTGATTTAATTGCAGATAGTGATGATGAAACATCAGCTGTAACATTTGGAACAGGTTTCACAGGAATCACCGATATAGAGACCAGTCCTGATGGTAATTTGTATATTCTCGCTTTTGATCGAGAAGCAGAAGGACAAGGAAGTCTCTACAGGATATTACCTACAAGTGAAGGAGCTACTTCTACCGGAGTTCCTCCCCCTACGACTCCGGACACCGTTACTCCCCCAGTTACTGATGAAGGCGAAGCTGAAGCCGAAGAGGATGCAGAAGATGAGGCGAATGGGAACAGCGACAATAATAATGATGGAGAGGATTAGGATAAAAATAGCCACGAAAATGAATGACTATGAATAAGCATGAACCTCACATACCTTTGATCAGTTATAGACCGCATAATAGGAATCAAATTCAAATATCCGAGTGATGGAAGGAAAAATAACGATAGAGTATCGGGTGGCGATTTCATCTAGTTTATTCAAGTTAAAATTTGGCTAACATTAATAAAGATAAAACTATACGAATATTGTAGAAGATAATTACTAGTCTTGTATTCGTCTATTTGATATATCTCTGATTACTTCTATATCCTAAATGTATAGAACTGTACCCGTAATTTTGGCTGTAGTCATAATTACAGCAATGATCGGAGTTAACGTATTCTCAGAGCAAGCCTTTGCATCTTCCGCTGCATCGGCAGCGGCTAGTGGTGGATCAGCGGCAGCGGCAGCAGCGGCAGGCGATAGTTCGGCAGCAGCAGCGGCTAGTGGTGGATCAGCGGCAGCGGCAGCAGCGGCAGGCGATAGTTCGGCGGCCGCGGCAGCATCATCAGATGATGACGAGGATAATGATTATCATCATTATGATTGTGACGATGATGATGAATGTGAAGAAGACGATGATGACTAAGGAGCAAACCGCTCTCTTTTTTAACATAAACCCAATCAGCTAATGATGATAGTTTAAAATATGATTTGAGATGAACAATATTATGAAGACAAACAGAATGAAATCATTATCCCTGAACTGTTTGCCAACTGGTTGCACATTAATCGGTTTCTCATTGTTATTACTAATCTCATTTTTGGTCTTGCCACTAAATGTTAAAGCTGCGGTAGATATCGACACTTCTGGAGATGGTAAAGCAGCCGCTTTTGACGGTGAAGAAGGAATTGCAACTGAAGGTGATAGCTTCTGCAGCATTACTAATGATATTGCAGGAGGAAAGTTTTCATCATTATTTGAAGGGATAGTAGACTGTGATAATTCACAAGTATCAAAACAGTTCTTGGTAGAGTACTCATTTACAAAGAATCCTGTAAAGATAGGAGAAAAATCGTATTTTACAGTTACTGTTAAGGATAAAAACTCTGGCGATCCAATCTCCGATGCATTTGTAACACTTGGTATCAATTCCCCATCATCAACTTCATTCGAAACTAGTTCAGCTGGTGCCGCAGTTGCAGCTGCAGGCTTATCCTCAAACCAAGGAGTAGAACAAGACAAAGCAACCCAGACTATGTATACAAATAACAATGGACGTGCAACATTTACCGTAGGAATAGGACCTAAATCAGATTTAGGTATTTACGATACAGAACTAAAAGTCACAAAAGATAGCTACCAATCAAGTTTTGAACAAGTAGACCTTCGTGTAGTATAGGAAAAGCTCAATACTATTACAAAAGATCTCCCTCTATGGACTAAATGTGACATATTCTCTCTACGAAATGTGGACTTGATTCGGGAAAAACCAGAGTTCGTCATGGACAGACAAGACGGAGCCTTTTGCGTTAATATTTCTGCCATATAGTTTCTGTCTTGTGTCTTCTAATATTTGCAGTTGTAAATTCTCTCTATCGTTGGCTCTATAAATGTCACTAACCTTTTGAATCTTTATGTCGTCTCCAATTTTCAAATCTTTTAATGCTCTTTTTACAACATCATATATTCTCGGGATAAGCCTCGATCGTTTATAGTCGATAAATTTCTGAACTGAAGCCGGAATACATAATGATTCAATGCCGAAGTTAAAATCATAAAATTTTCATCGTTATTTGGATCAATGACAATCTTTGGATCAAATTTACTTTTATTGGCTATTATTTTATCTTCAGATGCTATTACGGGATTCGCCTAACAACAAACCTCGAACTTAAAGTCTCTAAATGAAAATCAATTTGTCCCCTGCTCAAACCTAGCACGGTTAAGCGTCCTCAGGTGGTTTCAGGTAATGAATAGTACAATTTGGCAGCTAGTAGGACTCTAACACTTGGTAAAGTGCCAAATGTGGCCAATGGAGGAGCTGAACAGAAGAGGAAGTTAATCAACTCTTTCGCTAATTATCATCCTTTCACAGTGCTCATCTGTCCACACACCTACTCCTTCCAGCTTACCTTGCCATTCTGCATCTATCTTATCGGCGCACGATTTTGTAAGGGCGTTAAAGTATGCCTCGGTTATCGCGTTGCTACCATTTATGCCTTGAATGACCTCTGTGCGATTGACTTCATTTAGGGCTGCCATGGCGTTTTCGCGCAGGTCGTTTACGTACTCTTGCTGTACTAAGATATCTTGCTTTGTACCAGGCTGGCCGTGTCCCCCCACAAAAACGTCAAAGTCCAAAGCCAGAGCCTGGTCAATCGATTTGATTAAGGCGGGCACGTCTGGAGTAACGCCAAGGTGTTTCCACAGGAGGCCGCCGGGCAAAACATTGTCTACTGCCATCAGAACTTTGTGTTCAGGGAGATAAACAAAGATATTACCCTGTTGGTGGTATGGACCAGGGTACAGGAGCTGGAGAACTTGGTCGCCTATTGGTAAGTTCATCTCCTTAGAGAAATTCATCTCCGGCACCGGTCTATTCGTGTCGTTTCTTTCATTCAGAATTTTGGCGGTTTCGTTCTGAGCGATTATTGTGACATTTTCAAATAGGTTGGCAGCGCCTATGTGGTCTTTGTGGGCGTGACTGTATATCAGGTGAGTGATAGGCCTATCTGTGACATTCGACACTGCTGCAAATATCTTGTCACCTATCGCTGGCGGCGCGTCGACCACAACAACTCCCTCCTGAGTCACCAAGAACATAGAGTTGGATCCGCCTGCAGATACCACATATACGCCGGGCTTGATTTCTTGCAGCTCATAGTCTGGAGCCTGCGAGTATGCAAGGTCCGAGAAAAGAGTATAAAAGAGGATAGAAGCGGCGGCTACTAAAGAATACCCGGCTATATTTGTCTTCATGAAGAATGTCGGCCACCGTTACTAATAAGTATGTTGTTAGACCCAGTGCTGTGTATTGTTGGTGTCCCTGTCCCTGTCTATAACTTCGTACAATCATTTAGTCACATATGGTTCCGTTTTGAGGTCCAAATTTCCTGCTAGCGACTCATCTTCCTCAAGAATTGGAAAAAAATAGATCTCCATTTTGGTATAATACATTTGTACACTCTAATGGATAGTCTAAGAAAGGAAGAGGGTAAACTAAATTTCCTTTTCTTAATTACGGATTTGTTCGTTGTTTTTAACTTATAATCCTGTGCATAGAATTCTAACAGGTTTACCAATTTCAGCCGGATGACTGAAATGGATATCTATAGTATTATGATGCATCTATAGAAACTATCC
>JAATVR010000373.1 GCA_014523665.1 Nitrososphaerales archaeon TH526 | reverse complement strand
CGATAAAGGTATATCATCTGGTTGAGTAGAAGGATTTGATGCACTATCAAGCAGCATATTAATAGTGTTGGTTATCTGCTCAACATGTCCCATTTCCTCGGTTGCTATACATCTCAACAGATCTTGATACGGTGTTGCATCACCTCGAAAGTTCATATTCTGAAAAAAGTATTGCATCATAGTTCTCATTTCTCCAAACTGACCTCCAAGACCTTCTTGCAATGCTTGGGCTGATTTCGGATCAGGTCGGTCTGCAGAAGGTATTGGATGTGGAATTTTTTTATTGAAAGAAACATATTTCTGTATTCAGCAACTGTAATCTAATAAACTACTTAATAGTTACATGAAAGATAGCAGCTATCGTATGTTAATTTTGTGGTGTCAACTAGCATTTGAGTCGTTGTGTTTGTTCTTTTGCTCTACGTTGTCTCCATTATCATGATCGTTACTTGACATTATCCATTGTTTTTGCCTGAAAACCCAAAACAGTAAGGCGGCCATAACAATCATCGTGATAACCACAATCGCAAATCCAATTGGTATATTACCAATGTCAGCTAAATCTAATCCATTCATACCATAAATGCCAGTAATAAGAGTTAATGGCAACAGGATTGCTGTAAAGATTGTAAGAGTCCTCATCGTATCATTCATTTGCATAGATAGATTAGCTATGTACAAGTCACGAGTTGAATTAATTGTGTCACGAAAAGATTCAACTAGGTCTATCAGTTGATATGTGTCATCGTATGCTATCCGCAGATAATTAATCTCATCCTTGTCTTTTTCTGTATGTGTAAGAAAGTTCATAATGTCCCTTGCTTGCCAGAAATGTCTTCGCAGCAGTATTATCTGTCTTGTTAGCGCATCTAATTGTTCAAGAATCTTCTTTGTTGCCCTCTTCTGAAGCGACTTTTGTCCAAAATCAGATATGGTTAATTCAACTGACGTAAGTAATTGCTCGTATCTGGTTATTATTTCGGTTAGAATATTGTAGTACAAAGCATCAATTGATGCTGCCATTACCTTCTTGTTCTTTTGTTCAAAAAGCAGCTTTACATTGGTTAGCAAATCTACCTTGTCAGAATGTATAGTTATTAGCCAGTCAGATCCATGAAAGAGATAAATGCTCTCTGTAACTAAATCTTCAAAGGTCTTGTATTTAATATCTAATATGATGGTAAACTTGTGATTATCAAGAACACGAACCTGAGGTTTCTTAGACTTATGCTCCAAGGCTTCTATAGCTGACTTGTCTAAATCAAAGGATTTCGCAATTTCAGATATCTCGGATGTGGTTGGATTGACGATATCTAACCATAATTTGAAGCCTTTCTGGGTACCCTCTAACTTACCACCGTATTCTACATGATTTTCGTTATATGCAATAGAAATCTGCATCTTTTATTAGATAATTAAGTCTAAATATAAAGCAGTTAGAAAGTATTTTATGGTCATTATATAGCTTTCTTATGACGTGTCGTAATGCCACTTTAGATCACATGCATAATGGATGTTCTTACGGAATACCAGAAGTTGTGCTGCATAGCATTATTAACAATATTGTACTAGTGATAGTATACATATGGTCGAAATCGAAAAGCTCCAAGAGAAATTAGGAGAAGCATTAGGATTAGAGATAGCTGCTCAAAAGGCAGTAGAAGAATTAGGTTCCAAAGGGCTGTTGGATAAGAACGGCGTGATAACTCAGCTGAAAAAAATGCAATCGCAAGCCGGTAATCATCAGTCAAAGCTTGAAGAAGTAGTCCAAAATTTGGCTGATGGAAGTGATGAACTGGATCCAACAAAGGTACAGCAGGTTGCACAGGAAACAGCTCAAAAGTGTTCAAGCATGATGCAAACCTATCTTGGGCTAGATCCAGATTCTTCTGAAGCAATTGAATTTCTATGTCTTGCGGAAGGTGGCGAAGTAACTCACTATGAAGTATTGGCTGCCATGTCCAAGAAACTTAATGGCAAAATGAAGGATATCAACCACTATTAATTCTGTTCTGAGAGAAAAGACATCTGGCTTTGTGTACAAAGCTAGCGAGGCAAACCGCGACATCCTAATGATCATCACAGCCACATAAATATGGATTAATCGCAATTGTATATCTTACCTAGTTAAGCATGTCAAACGCTTTTATTCCATCACATAGCTACATAAAAATGCGCCTGGGCCGCTCTAGGGAGACTGGCATTCTCAGGTAAGGGGAGTACTTTGTAATTAATTAATTACAATATATGTGGGGATTGATAAAATAACCCACTTGATTACAGTCCCAGTTCTTTTATAAAACTGAGATAAATAGGTGATAATGAAATCACAGGTTATAAGGCATCGCGCATCGTTGTACCAAAACACAGTTCAAATCGAGTTACCCAGTCATCAAAAATCTATTGATAAAATCGTCGACGTGAACAGATCTATTTCACAGCAAGTTTG
>JAATVR010000372.1 GCA_014523665.1 Nitrososphaerales archaeon TH526 | reverse complement strand
TATTTTGACTAGACAGGCTTGAGAACCGACTCACCAACTAATCAAGTAGGTGATGTCGATAAAACGATTTCTTGATATACACTAAACGATCTAATGATGATGAAATTAACTTAAAGGTCCTGCTTACGTTAGGATCTAGATGCGTAATAATAATAATAATAATAATAATAATAATAATAATAATAATAATAATAATAATAATAATAATAATAATTAGACTTTACTCTGTTTAAATAGTTCCCATAATGATAATGCATGTTGTATAACAACATCCTAGTACCCTATGACGGATCTCAGCCCTCTCATGTCGCGATGCAGCACGCATTTAACTTTACAAAGATGGATACTCTGCCAGTTACAACAAAAAAATCCATCTGCCTTACGTAATTCAAGAAATTCGTGTCGCTCCTGAACTATATTCTTACCCTCTTCATGAACTCGATAAGTTGACTGCGAAGTACATAAAAGACCTGTATCATGATCTTGAGACCAAAGCAGTGAACATGCTCAAGGCTAAGAGTCAGGAGTATAAGGGAGCAGGAGAAATTGCCATTAGTACGCATGTCCTTTTAGGGGATCCAGCTGATAAAATAATAGAATTTGCTGGAAGTGAGAATATAGATTTGATTATCATGGGAAACGTAGGATTAAGGGGCATTACTAAAATCAAAACTCTTGGCAGCGTATCTCGCAGGGTAAGTGAGGTGGCTATCTGCCCAGTGCTGTTAGTTCATTAAAGAAATATCAATCTCCGAAGTTAGTTTTATCTTAACTTATTTTATTCGTACCCATAAGTCATCATACTATCTCAAAAGATGGCATAAGCTGTAACCAATTTCTTTGTCGTCTAGCTCCATTAGGTGTCACGGTTACAAAATTGTTAAAAGGGAACGGCGGGTATCATCAAAGTGAGGAAGACTTTATGCCATAAATGGGACTCCGTTAGTTGATATAAAGCCCGGACGCTTACACTGACTTCAAGTATCATCTTCCCGTTCTCTAAGAATTTTCAATAACTCTTCAAACCTGTCCTGTCCCAAAACGCCTTTCAATTTTTGTTCTAAATTGATGTCTTCTGAAAGTAATACTCGGATAACTGTGTCCTTTGTGTCAGGATGGAGATCCTTTATAGCATTCTCTATGACTTTTCTGTAACCCTTTCCGAGATCCTTGGGTCTAAACACAGCGCCCATGACATCTTAAGGTAATTGTTAATAATAAAGATAATGTGAACGGAAATGGTGGGAATAAATTGAATGATTATGGTCATAACTATAGTGTAGTTGTTACTACTCACTAATATCGATTTTGTGTTGCAACCTATATAAACCTATGAGTAAAGAACTACCCCCTCCTTTTCAAATCGCTCTCAAATTTCACAAGAGAAACAAGTCACTTTTTACAATTAGCCCCCTAAAATTCATCTCTCCTTATTTTATACAAAATACATGTTCAAGTTGCATGCATCAAATATTTTCTTTTGAACAACCACTAACTTACGGCTGTACCTAATCTCAACTAGCCTTCGGTCCTATACAAGCCATGCAATAACCTTTTCTAGCTTTTCTCGGCTAACGCACATAGATCTGTATCTCTATATTATTATCAGTGTCGATAATGACAATTCTGTTTACGGTTTGTCTTGATCGTGTCACTATGTCTTTTGCTTTAGGTTTTCAATTTTGGCATTCAAAAATTAATCAATATGAAAGTTATTTGTTTACATACTACGACACATATATGTAATTCATGCTGGTAGTACGGATTATTGCATATCACTTCCATCACCATTTCCTGCAGTTTTCATAATCAAATCCCACGGAGTGACTATATACTCATTTCCCTCCAAAACCAGGAATTGATTTTTAATATCCATAAGATATTGAGCTGCTTCCATCATAGTTATATTGCTCTTGGTAGCATGCATTTGAATTATGTTAAGGTCACCTACAGAACCAAAAATTGGGTTAGACTTTTCTCTTCTTCTATGACTCAGCAAGAATTCCATTATTTTCCTATCATTAACGATACAAAGTATCTCAGAACTCTTTTCCTTCACATTTACTTTTTCTTTATGCTCTTTTCCATAATCTTGATTGCAGT
>JAATVR010000371.1 GCA_014523665.1 Nitrososphaerales archaeon TH526 | reverse complement strand
TAGTATTCGATCGTCTGGCCTTTCTGTAGGCTGCTGGGGTCACTACCATGCATGCACCCGCCAATAGTGCTAGAGGAACAGACAGGAGTATAGAATGTTAACAGAATACCAAATCTACTGTCTCGGCAGTTAAAAATGCTAACCTTATCTGCCGTTTTGGTACTAGATGAATTACGAAGCAGAATGACCCTAGATAATAATAAATAGAAAAAATTGCCATGACATTCCTGCGGTTTAACTCGGGGATTGGATGGGACAGATGAAAATAGGAATAACGATAAGACGGAACATGTTAAGCCGCAGTTAAGACTAGGTCTTAAACCTAACATCAATCAGTTTTTGCTCCTAATACTAGTAAACGCCTTTGTAGGAGCTATGATTGGTCTAGAGCAGACAGTCGTTCCACTGTTAGGAAAAGAGGAATTTGGACTTGAGTCCAATGTCCTAATCCTATCTTTCATTGCTAGTTTTGGAATGGTCAAGGCTATTCTGAACCTCTTTGCCGGTAATCTCTCTGACAGATGGAATAGGAAAAAGGTATTAGTTCTAGGCTGGCTATTTGGCATACCTGTTCCTCTTATCTTACTCTTTGCGCCTAGTTGGGACTGGATTCTGGTTGCAAATGTACTGTTGGGAGTGAATCAAGGTCTAGCGTGGTCAATGACAGTAAACATGAAAATCGATTTGGTTGGAAAAGAGAAAAGAGGTCTGGCTTTGGGATTAAATGAATTTGCCGGCTACATATCTGTTGCCTTGATAGGTTTTCTGACAGGTTATATCGCGGCCACTTATGGTTTGAAACCATATCCATTCTATTTAGGAATTGCATTTTCACTATTAGGTCTCATTATTTCTGTCATCTTGATTAAAGATACTTCGAGATTTACCGAACTAGAACTACGACAGGAGAAGGAGGAACAACTAAAAAGAGAACAGCAGAAGAACCAAGAAGAAGGCGATGAAAGTTCACAAATAAGAGAAAAATTGACAACGGAGAAAACTGGAGCACTAGTAAATCATAACCCGATAACCGAAAATGATAATCTAAACTTCAAACAGGTATTCTTTGAAACATCTTGGAAGAATCGTTCCCTATTAGCAGCGAGTCAAGCAGGACTAGTCAATAATTTAATTTTTGGTGTGACATGGGGCTTATTTACACTTTACTTTGTGTCATTTGGAATAAGCGTAAGTGATACTGCATTTCTTAAAGCACTGCATCCAGGGGTGTGGGGATTCTTACAACTTGCAACGGGTCCGCTAAGTGATAGTGTGGGTAGAAAGAGACTCATTTATCCTGGTATGATTGTTCAGGCAATTGGTATCTGGATAATATTGTTATCTGCAAGTTCGTATTTCGGACTAATCATTGGGATGTCTCTTTTGGGCGTTGGAACAGCCCTTGTATATCCTACTCTCCTTGCCGCGATAAGTGACATTGCGAATCCACATTGGAGGGCTACCTCATTAGGTGTTTACAGATTTTGGAGAGATTTGGGGTTTGTATTTGGTGCTGTGGGAATAGGTTTTATAGCAGATGCTTTTAGCTTGAACATCGCCATTCAGACAGTCGCATGGATTTCTTTGGGATCAGGAATATTTGTTCTTCTAGTTATGCATGAAACTAGAAAGGTTGACGTCACAACCAGAAAATAAGAGGATAACAAAAACAACGACTGCAGGAACTAGTCGTCCTAAAAATTACCAAGTTCATTATCGAGTTAAGGACTACGGTAAAGAATGGTGAAGGTTTACATACTGTATAAGTCTATCGAGATTGAGTACAGGATCGTTATTATATACTGATCTAATTGAGGTTATAGCCAAGTATGATACGAGAGAAAATAATTCTGTTAGTAAATCAATGTGATAAAGCGTTTCTTGTTAAATCTTTCTTGAGATCTGACAGTGCACGATATTGCTATGCATTTTAGCGAGCCTTAAAGTCTATTTAGAAGGTCGTTCTTCACAGATTTAAAAGAAGGATCAATAAGCATCTATTTTTGACGTTATAACTTATTAGTTATAACAATATATGACGTTATAACAATATATGCTCAGCTTCATTTAATTACCAATCGTAAGTACACCTCTAAACGTAGCTTTACCACTCATCATACCATCATTCGCCTTCCATCTTCTGTGTACAAATTTCACATTTCTCACCTAGCCAATTTTTCTGGGATTTATAATCAGTTTGCTTTACAATATGGATATTCAGGTTTCACAAAGCCATCTGGATCGCAGAGATCTCCGATCGTCTTACAGAAGACTGGATCGTTAGAGTTGAGGCAGTATCCTTCAGGATTGCTTTCTTGAGGGCAGATAACAAATGGTCTTGGATCTCCCATCCCCGCACAAATTGCAGTTTCGGCTGGTCTTTTATTGGTAGCATTATGTAAGAATTCTACACAGCTTATACTATCTGGATTGTTAGGGCAATAGCTTTCTTCCCCTTCAATTGTTAATTCGCAACTTTCTTCTGTACCGTCTGATTCACAACCTGTTTGATATCCAGATCTGTATTGACTCCCGTATTCAGAACAGGCACTTGCTCTATCTTTATCGTAAGGACGATCAGCTTTACCGTCCTCAAATCCATCATAAAAGCAGTCTGATGTATTTCTCTCTTTTAATGATTCATGCTCTAAATCAACAGGATTATCTTTTATCTGGTCACAGTCTATCTTTGTTAATCCTGAATCAATACAGGCATAACCCCAAGATCTATTGTATTCATCATTTTCTTGAGCACATCGATCGGCTCTATCTTGATCGTATTTTTGTGCAAAGCCAGCGTCATAACCATCTACCCAACAATCAGCACCCTCTTCAGTAGCATCTTCAGGATAATCTAGTCTAGGACCACCAGCAAATACATTTGATGTCGGTATTACTATTAATATTGCCAAAGCAACGAAAGCTGATATATACACGGTGTATAGTTATGTAAAGAGGTATTATAGTCTT
>JAATVR010000370.1 GCA_014523665.1 Nitrososphaerales archaeon TH526 | reverse complement strand
AGTTTAAGTCAATGTAATTTTGACAGTAACCAGACATGGGATTCGCCAAATGATCATGAATGAAAAACCAAACACAAAAAATGTTCATGTAGTAAACTATTTGTTATGAAGGTGATTATAAAAAATAATTACGTGGAATTAATGGGGTCTCATTACGCCAAATTGGTATCCTCGGTTTCAGAATAATCTGCCCAAATGTTAATTCATTTATCACTATTTTCACATACCACAGTCGTAAATAAATTGTCAGATCAAGCTAAATTGCATAAAGGTTAAAGGTTCTGCCACATAGCTATACTCTATGGGTAAAGATGGTACTTATGGCGAGATCAAAAATTTTGCATTGACAACCGATCTTTATCAAATAATAATGGCTGCGGCATATTATTCAAGTCCGTATCATAGAGAAAGGAAAACTATAGGGATTTTTGAAATGTTTGTAAGGAAACTGCCGAAGAACAGATCTTTTGTAGTAGTTGCAGGAGTTGAGCAAGTAATACAGTACGTCTTGAATTTACGTTATGATGATGAGCAAATTGCGTACTTACAATCCTTAGAAGTGTTCAAGGATGTAAATAAAGAATTTTTTGATTATCTGCGACGGTTCAAGTTTAACGGATCTTTATGGTCGGTACCGGAGGGAACGGTCTTATTTCCAAATGAACCGATCCTCAGGATAGAAGCTCCGATCATTGAAGCACAGATACTAGAGACATGCATTTTATCGATAATGAACTTTCAGAGTATGATTGCCACTAAGGCAGCTAGAATTGTATCAGCAGCTAGCCACAAACCAGTTGTAGAATTTGGCTCAAGAAGAGCTCATGGGCCACAAGCAGGCGTTCTTGCCGCTAGAGGAGCATTCATAGGTGGCTGTGTTGGAACTTCCAATCTCCTTGCTGGAAAGTCATTTGGCATACCAGTATTTGGCACTATGGCCCATTCTTTTATACTAAGTCATGATAACGAACTTGAGGCCCTCAAAGAATTCAACAATATGTTTCCGACCGGATTCCTACTTGTTGATACTTACGATACTATGAAAGCGGTCACGAAACTGCTAAGATCAGGTATCAGACCTTTTGGGATCCGACTTGATAGTGGAGATCTCTACACACTTAGTACAGAGATAAGAAAATTACTCGACAGTGCAGGATGTAAGGATACAAAAATCATGGTAAGCGGAGACCTAAACGAGCAGTCTATCTCTAAACTCCTAACAAGTGGTGCTCCTATAGATTGTTTTGGAGTTGGCACAGAACTAAGCACCTCACGAGACGATCCTACAATGAATGGCATATACAAATTGGTAGCAGTCAAGGTCCTCAATCCTGACAAAGATAGTGGTAAATACGAAATAATTTACAAATCAAAGACTAGCGTGGGCAAAGGAACATATCCAGGACCCAAGCAGGTATGCAGATTCATTGAAGATAATGTTTTAGAAAAAGATTACTTGATCTTAGAGAACGAGAAGGCCCCTGACAAATCTATTTTGTTATTAAAAAAATATGTGGAGGATGGTAACAAATTACTTGAAATGCCGTCTATATTTGAGACACAGAATTACTCTTCAAAACAGCTGGAACTCCTGCCAGCAGCCTTGATATCTTTGGATGTAGAACCAATTTTATTTCCTGTTATACTAAGCCAAAAAATAAAGTCACTGGGTCATCCACATGATCCATCATAGCCTTCAGCTAATTGCATGAATGGCATAAGCTTCGAAATAACCATGAAATTGTGGCTTATTTTATTTCTCGAACGGTCCCGGCAGACGACTAAAGTACACATATAGGTACATCCCTTTTATTTCTGCTAGTGGAGTTATTGCAACCTCTGCGTTCCATGCAACTTGAACCGTGTTGAATTCTATCTCGGTACCACTTTCATCTATCATGACTTTCAGATTCTTGTTATATCTTTCTCGCAAACTAGGGAGTATATAGTGCTGATGGAAGAGATAATTCATATTTTTAGCATGATTACCAAAGTTGTTGGTGTTAGACTTGCATTCTGCGACAATTAATTTTCCATTCTCATCTAAAACTGCTGCGAATTTGATACTCGGATTCGCACAGAGCGCAACCGCACATATCTTTCGTAAGTAATCTCTACCTCTTCGCATTAATCCTTCATTTCATGGTCAATAAAACATCTTCATAATGAATTGGTCAGATAGTCATGGTACATAATACTATAGAATTTTATCTGTTAAATTATTGTATCTTGGTTCTACGGAAAAGCAACATAATGTAACGTAATTCAGGCATGCCTTTGCATAGTCTACAATTAAATCTAATTGAATATTGGAATGTGGTTATGTTTCAAAAAGTCTTGTAACTGTTCATAACTCTCTAATCCAAGATACTTCATCAAATATTCAATAATGTTGTCATCGTATTCAGGATTGTTGTACTTTTCCTTACCGACAATAGCTTGAATATGCTCTGTTTTGTCGTCCAAATCAGTATTACTTGCTACACACTATGGTAGTAGCATATATATAATTTTATGAATCATATTTTGAAGAAGCGAACAGAAATTGATATGATTTCAGATATTTCTTTCATTATTATTGAAATAGTTACATAAAATGTGTTTGCTCTATTTAATTCTATAACATACTATTGATGCCTATCGCATACTACACTCGACCTATAATGAAAAATAATGAAGATTGTCAGACTAATCTGGTGGAGTAGAGGGCAAAGTAGTCATTTGAATAGAAGATGACGATGAAATGATGATAAAAATGGTCATTGTTTAACATGTTGGAAGTACAATTCGATATGACATCATCATCATCAACATCATCAACATCATCAACAACAACAATACCTCATAATAGCTTAATCTATCTACGATATTTTCTATTGAAATTTAATTATGATTGCACAAACATTCAGGCAGATTTGCCTCATGGGCATTCTGTCAGCGCTCAGCTGGTGTTTAAAGATGCTCAATACTGTT
>JAATVR010000369.1 GCA_014523665.1 Nitrososphaerales archaeon TH526 | reverse complement strand
TGTCACTTTCAGCTGAAATACTTTGGGCAATATATGAAATAATACTTGACGTCGTGCCACCAGTTCCTTCTCTGGCAGACGTATTATCTCTATCTGCTTATGCCTCGCTGGGATATTATGTTTATTCAACTTATTTTCGATATTACAGGCAATTCCATTTTAGCTACGTGCCTATGATTGCAGCTATAATTGTGAGTGCGATCTTTCTCACTTATATAATTATACAGACTCTGAATTTGGCCGATCTTTCATCTATTAGGGGAATTACTATTTTTTCAGTAATTATAGCTTATCCGATTCTTGATGCAATCATCATCGTGCCATCTTTCTTGATTGTGGCCAATTACAGGAAGGAACCCCATTGGTTTACGCCCTGGGTCTTCAAGTCCGCGGGAATTTTTCTTGTGGCGATTTCAGATAGCTGGTTCGCATTGTTCGTTGTTACGTCAATGACTAATGAATTGTGGCCGTCAACTATGATCTTTGCAGCTCATAATGTAATCATTGCCGCCGGTTTACTCTGGTACGTTGTAGCATTAGGAGCGGCTCGCGCAAATTCGAATCACACTAATTTGAATGAAAGTTTTGAAGAAAGTAAATCACAGCAACAGTATGGTCTCAACAAGCCGGAAATAAATAGTAAGAAAGTAAGTAGTACATCCAATTACGTAATTTTTTTTACTCTAACGTCGCTAGCAGTTTTATCAATTGTATTAATCGCAATAAATCTATCCCCATCTATTATATCAATATGGTCAGAAAGTCAGGAACTCAATATCTTAGTCTCGTCGGAGAATCGTGTCGGAACGCATGAGAATTCGGAAACTGGAGACACGGTGAATATTGGTGCTCTTTTGCCTCTAAGTGGAGTAAGAGCATCGTCTGGAAAATCGACCGAAGCTGCGCTTGAAAGAGCTGTTGAAGATGTTAATGAGTATTTCTCACGTATCAATTCGAGTATACGGTTCAACATAGTAGTACAGGATACAGAATCCGACCCCGCAATAAGTTTGGAAAAACTCAAACTGCTAGCAGAAAATGGTATTCGGATAGTGATAGGACCTGCTACCAGCGCAAATGTGGAGGCAATCAAGGATTATGCCGATAAAAATGACATTATTATTATGAGTCATTCTAGTACGGCCCCATCTCTTGCTGTTGCAGGAGATAATCTTTTCAGATTTGTCCCTAATGATCTCGAGCAAGCTAAGGTTATTGCAAAGGAAATGTGGAATCAAGGCATAAGGATGGTAGTCCCCCTTTGGAGGGATGATATTTACGGTCATGAACTAATGCGAGAGGTTAGGAACGAATTTCAAAAATTAGGTGGCAGGTTTGATGAAAATTCTGATAATATTGGTTACACTCCGAGGACCGGGCAGTTGGCCGCTAGTTTGCATAGGATTAATTTCATAATGTGGGATAATACTTTGAAAACTTTAGAAAAAAGGGTCGAAAATGCACTGTCCAATTACACTCAAGAACAAATAGGAGTATTTATGGTCTCACTTGACGAAGTTACTCCGTTATTTATCCAGGCCTATAACCATGCGATTCTATCAAAGGTAAGGTGGTTTGGAAGCGACGGGACTGTGCTCAACGAAAAACTCATTAGGAATCAAGAATCGGCTCTATTTGCCGTAAACACTTCGTTCAGCAGTCCTATCTTCAGTCTCCAATATGGGAACCAGGAGAAGTTAGATGAATTACTGGGAGAGATTCGAGCACGGGTGCATGTGACGCCGTCACCATATTCCGCTGTCGCATATGACGCGTTTTGGGTTGCAGCTTTGGCAGAAAATGTTACTATGCTCAACGAAGGAAATCACACCTCAAGGGAAATGGTGGACGGTCTCAAGGAAGCCATAATCGATTCTGCAAATTCGTATTTTGGAGTGACTGGCAACACTTCTCTCAATGCCGTGGGTGACAGAGCTAACGGTCAGTACGATTACTGGAAGGTAGTAGCGAAAGATGTTGGTGGTACAGCTCCAACTTTTTCTTGGAATAGGACGACTCATAAGTAATCCTCCCGGTGACAACCGAACGCCTATAGCAAAGAGAATAAAGAATGTTGAGAATCAATCCAAATTAGAAATTAGAAAGCTCCTAGAAGCGCTTAATAAAGCTCAGAAGGGTAAAGGCTTCATCTGTTGACCTGAAACATATTTTAGATAGCGTATCTCTGCTAATGGCAATGAGCCCTTTTACCTACGGGAATCTAATCCCCTTGGGCCCACTGTGATATAGGTTCTTGAGCAGGATTCTCCGAGTCCCATTTGGTAATGAATATAGGTTCGAATGATGACACCAGAATATAAAAACAGATTTAGGATTACAAAGGAGTTCGTTTCCAAACTTAGGATTGGATTCAAACGTGCAAACAATCCAAAAAACGGAGAATCATTGCAGGATAAATTATACTGGGCATCTATGATCCAGGCGATTCAAACAGATTTGGGAATCGCATGTTCCAATTTTCCACAACTTTCTCTTTTAGGAGATCTAGTTTTCCTTTACGGTAAAAACAAAGAATTGGAACTACAGGAACAACATGACGAACTCTGGTATACGGAATACAAAAAGAAAAAGAGAGTACATATTCGTCAAACAGTTGACGCATCAATGATGACTGAAGAGGAAATTGAGGAAATGCGGGAGGAATTTGGACCATCGATTCAGTTGGATGCGCAGGACAGATACATAGAACGGATAATAATGCCTAGATTTGTAGAGATTATTGGCAACAAAGGAGTGTAAGCATAAGATTAGCAATATCTCGGAGAGAGTATACATTCAACTATTACGTCGTCATGATATGTCATATGTCATGTGCTCTGTCTATATCAAGAGACACAGTAGCCTCCCAGTGACGTTCAAGTGCAGCACGTATTTCTGAATTGTCCAATTTCCTCCTAACTATATCAAAAACATTGATTATTAGTGTTCTTTTCGGTTTCGATGCTTTCGTATGTCACTTTAGTATTGGACTAGCGACTAATCAATCGAGTGCAATAGATACTTAAGGTAAAGGTAACAAAGTAATGTTTGAGTATAACATGGCCACCAAAGACAAAGTTATCTGCCCAGTATGTCAGAGGGAAGGAAAGCGGAGCAAAGTTATCCTAAATCCAGGTCAAACACTGCCAGAAATGAAGTTTACCAAAGGGTATTGGGATGAAAATGGTGACTTTGTTATGCCTAATGTGGACTTTGAACCTCCCTGGTATATTTGTAGTAATGGACACATCACTCAAACATTCAGCAAGTAAGCGTTACCAGCGCAACTTCTTACCTCAACAAAGTCATGAGCGTGAAAGTGTTAATATATCACTAGTGACTCTTGTAAATATAAACCAAACTATCAAGTAAAGTATTGTTTACATTAACTTTCAAGGTAGATAAAATCTCAGTGAAAGACATCCTACGTCGTAGAGGCGTACATTTTAAGCAAAAGCTAAACTCAGACGGTAATTCGGAAACCCTAATCACAAAAGAATTACCTAAGACATGCAAGTCCTATGGACCTGGCCTTGCATATGCAATCAAGCTCGAGATCTCTGATTCATTGCTATGCAAAGAATTCATATATCTCATGGAATTTATAAAAAATTCCTATGAATATATTGAATGATTGATATCAATGTTAAAAAAGGTACGTATAATTGTATGAATCTTATTTTAGAGATTTTCATAATATTTAGGTTTTCTGCTAGTATCTCCTTAACTACTCCTATAAGAGGGGTATTTGCCGTAGCCGTTACGGCTATTTTGGTAGTGTCAGTCGTAGCAGCAAGCATGTTAGCAGAGACAGAAAACGTAGGACACTATGTGTAAGAATAAGTGTAGTAGGGAAGCTGCAGGTGCAGCCGCAGCCGCGGCAGCCTCAGGCGGACATCATAGTGGAGCCACAGCTGCCCCTAGTTAGTAATAACACATAAGGTTGAAAACACCCCCTCTCCTTTTTTTGACAGATTTTAATGCTAGTTGTTCTTATTGAAAAAACTGCAATTGCAGCAAGAGGCGGTTTATTCGCAGCTACTGAAATAGTAGATTCATGACGACATCAAGTTGATTCCAAATGTCATCAATCCTGATCATGCTACGTCAACTGGATAGAAAGTAAATCTAAATCTCGAACACTTCGGGCTTGCTTGTCGCAGTAGTTTGCTGTTTTCGCTGCGGGTTTATCTCATCCATATTCTTTGTAAGCTCTGAAACCTT
>JAATVR010000368.1 GCA_014523665.1 Nitrososphaerales archaeon TH526 | reverse complement strand
CAACTAGGATTTGATTTGCAGGGTACCAAATGGTTCTAAATCTGTGAAAATATCACGTCTTCAAAGAAAAAAGGAAACGTGGTAAGAACCCAGTATTGATATCTAGAAGTAACGTTAGGTCACCCGAAGAGAAGCGATGGGGGACAAATCAAGATTCTCTTATGTCGACAGAATCTTGAATATTTGTATTTAAGTGTAATTTTTCTATTTGTGAAGATCGTCAAATTGGTAATTGACTCCCAATCATTAATCTGAAGACTCAAGATTTACTTTCTATTCAATCATGATTTCGATATCAAATTGTACATCTAATTGCAGGCAGGTTTCATATCCTAATTGTCAAAGCGAGGATACTGGGGATACTCTGTATGACTATGACCCTAAACAGATTAATTCACATACAATAAAATATGAAGGAGCTGCAGCAGTAAGGTTAGTTAAGAATTGAATATTGTAGGACTTTTGCAAGGCCTAACATTTAGGCAATCATTGTCGAAGAAATTAAAGGAGTATAATCTCGAGATCAATTACGTCGATCCTGACAAGTCTTTAGTTCCACAACTAACACCTGCTCAAATTATTGTGAATGGTTTCCATATAATAGACAGATCGGTAATCCACAGTTGTCCTGACCTTAAACTCGTGCAGCAATCAGGAATTGGAGTAGACAATATCGACATAAAATATTGCTCTTCGAAGGGGATCTATGTAGCAAACGTTCCACTTGCTAATGCAATCTCTGTTGCAGAACATACTCTTTTTCTAATGTTCTTATTATCAAAGAACATATCTATCGGGACTAGACACCCAACTCCAAGAATAAGCCTGTTGCATACAAGATCGAAGACTAATGCCGGTATGGAGTTACATGGAAAGACCTTGGCAATTATTGGTTTAGGGGTGACTGGAATAGAGGTTGCAAAAATTGCACGAGGACTAGGTATGAGAGTGGAAGCCGTGACTAAACACCCTTCTGCGAAAAGCGAGGGATATGACAAGAAATATTTTGTTGACGACTTGGGTGGAGTAGACCGTCTTCCGGAAGTCTTGGCCAGAGCAGATATTATTTCAATACATACGCCATTAACAGATGAAACCAGGGATATGTTTGGAGAGAAGGAATTTAGCATGATGAAAAAATCGGCTTATTTGATAAATGTTGCACGAGCCAGCATAGTAAACAAGGATGCGCTCTTCGCAGCTTTGAGTGCTCAAAGAATTGCAGGAGCTGCATTTGATGTATTTTGGAAGGAACCACCTGATTCTGAAGATAAAATGCTTTCAATTGAAAATTTCATTCTCACCCCGCATATTGCTGGCTGGACTTCAGAAGCAATTGAGACCATTACTCGAATAATTTCGATAAATATCGAGAGGGTGTCGCGCGGAGATGCACCTCTTACTGTCGTCAACAAAGAACTATTGATCTGAGCAGCGACCTCTTAAGTCTTATCTGCAATTGGTATAACCTAATATGAAATGACTTAGGTATCTACATAATCTCAGGAAGTTCGTCGAAATTGTCGGTGAAGAAAATTGTTCCGTTATCGATTGGTCATGATGGCTCATATCATATCGCATATCTACGATATCCTTAATAGGGAAACGAGATGACGTTTCTTATCATTACCATTTTCGTGGACGCTATTTAGAAATCTAGGTCCAAAAAGCAAGTGTGAAACGAGGGAACAGAACAAGAGGACAACAGAACAAGATCACTCTTCAGTATGGTTATGCAAGTGAAGTAAATCATGCTCGCTGGTTAATTACTTATGTCTTATCCGCAGATTGGACGAACTAGATTTCGTGAGATGCAAGCAAGCAAATGGTCATACAGCTCAAATGGTATATTTAACAAAGAACGTTCGGCTATGAATCTTTCTTACACCGATGTAACTGCAGTCCTGATTTCAAAATCGTCATCTAGCATTCTTACAGATTATCGACCGGAAGATTCCTTTCTTCTATTACTTCATTTAACAAGCTCAGGTCGTAGATATTCGTCAAATCCGGCTTATTTCCTCTTCCTATCAAACCTAGTTCATAGGCGTCACCTGCCATTCTAAAAAGTGATTTTTCAAGAGGATCATAGGTAAATTCGAGCCTTTGCAGTGCATTCCTCAATTCATCTTCAGGCACCGTATTTCCAGTTATCCGCTTGAGTCCATCGTTAAATGAGTGTATGAACGTTTCGACGCCACTGTTACCAAGATCATCATTTGTTTGGTTCTCCTCATTCCCTGAAGCTCCAGTAAAATTGCCGATCCGTGAATCTTTTAGAGTATTATTTATCCATATAGTCTCATCGATATGGGCGTCAATCAGCTTTTTTATTGTCTCAGGATTATTTTTAAGATAATCGGTTCTAACAATGATGTTCGTAGTTACAAATTTGCCATCTGGTGGCCATAGATCTCGCTCATCTACGAATATCTTGCCGTTGGCCTCTTTGACGAGCCTCGCTCCCCATGGCTCAGGAACCCATGCGCCGTCAATTTCTTTCTTGAGCATGAGGGTAAGAATATCTGATGGTTTTACTGGAACCACAGTTACATTACCACCATTCTCAACTGTCTCATATCCGTTTTGAATCAGATATTTTCTCAAAGCCACATCCTGAGTGTTCCCCAATTGGGGTGAAGCAAATTTCTTTCCACCAAGGTCGCTAGTGGTTTGTATGCCAGAATCGTTTCTCACTACAAATACGGCCCCCCCACTTGCAGATCCGGAAATTATTCTTATTCCTTCACCATTGGATGCTAGGTAACCATTTATTGCAGGATTGGGTCCAACGTATGCTACATCAATTTGGCCTGCATATAATGCTTCAATAGCTGAAGGACCAGCGCTAAATACGTATTCCTTTATACTGGTACCCTTATCTCCTTCTTCACCACTATCTGTGCTATGTTCTGATAGTGCTTTTTGGAAGTGCCCATTCGCCAATCCAATGATTACCTGCGCATGGTTTAGATTGGGAAAATAGCCTAACCGCAATACATTCGAAGGGGATTCTGTATCCACTCCTACTGCATTGTCACCACTTTGAGCGCCACCAGTTAAGGAGTCTGTCAAGCTTGATAGGAGATCCGAATTGAATTGTGAACTAAAGGCAACTACAAGTATAATTGCGCCCGACAGTAAGAATTTAGTCCTTACCTTCATAGTTACCTATCCATTCCTTTTCGAAATATTTTCACTCTCCAATATTAGTGGTACATCTGGATTAGTTCCATCAGGCAATATAATCTGTTTTGATTGTACAAAATAACCAAAAAATGTGCATTAGGGTCCAGATCCAAAAGTTGAGTCACCCCAAGAACTCCATGAAGCTCTTTAAAACGGAATAAATATTGAATCGATATTGTAATTATCAATGATATGAGAGTATTGTTGCTAACTTGAGCCCCAGGGAGAAACATCATTTGTGTGTTCGTGGGCACATCTTGGATGATAGGAAGCAATTCAGTCTTAATGAGCAATATATACGCAATGAGTTCATCAAACAATTCAATTTGTCACATTTGAAGGCGATTATATATAACCGACTTTAGACTTGTCTTTAAGAAAAGGAAATGTCTTATCCGATAAGTCTCGAATTTATGCGTCCCCAAAGTCGAGGCACCTTGATAGTTAGCAATCATATAGAATATTCCTTAAGGACATTTGATTTTCCAAACTTAATCCGCTCTCCTCTGATCAATGGAGAGATATTGGAATGCTCTATCAATGAGTTAAACGAACGAAAATTGAAAAAAGGATCAAATGCATAGAAGCGTGATACTAGTGCAAAAGGCGAAACAATCCTGACCTATACTTCAGGTACAGCATCGATTAAGCGCAGAAAGGTTAAGTTAGATATTGAGGACCTTGCCAACGTAACCTTATTCATTGCTGCCTTCTTAGGGATCTGGCAACTGGTGTTCATGATGGGAATTTGGCCTGAAGTGTCGTTGCCATCTCCAGCCATGGTTGCAGGATCTTTTGTTGACTTGGTCAAGAATTTGACCTTGATAGTAAGTATTGCAGTAACGATGTACCGCCTTGTTATTGGTTTTACCCTTTCAATCGCCATCGGGGTCTCAGTTGGATTGGCTATGGTAAAATTCCCTGGCTTCGGCAAGACTATGAGCTCGTTTGCTGTCGGTTTACAATCATTTCCCAGTGTAGCATGGGTACCATTTGCTATACTATTAATAGGACTCAACGATGCAGGAATACTTTTTGTCGTTATAATGAGTTCTGTCTTCTCAGTCATGATGTCCACTTATGGAGGTATAAGAAATATATCGCCGATCTACATCCGTGCTGCAAAAAATATGGGTGCCAAGGGTTTCTCTTTGTTCAGGTACGTAATGATTCCAGCAGCTACACCGTCGCTTATCGTTGGACTAAAACAGGCTTGGTCATTTGCATGGCACGCGCTTATTGGTGCAGAAATATTGATCGCGGCTTCGGTAGGTTTAGGTCACATTCTATTAGTGGGTAGAGAATTCCAACTCATGCCTCAAATAATCGCGTCAATGATCACCATTTTCGCCATCGGACTTGTATTTGACCGTGTACTTTTTTCGAAATTAGAGGATAGTGTAAGAGAAAGGTGGGGGTTGAATCAAGAGGGAGGCAATTAATCTTTTTCCCCCAGGTTCTGACAAATTGTTTAAGTCTACGAGTTAGAAATATTTGACGATACAATTTTCAATGCATTCTACGATGAAGGTGATTGGTCTTTTGTCAATTACGCTTCACCGTTTTACTACCTAACAGGAGACCATTGAAGACCATTCACTCATAGGCAGACTAGGATGTTCGATCTGCTTTTACCCTTTGGTGTGTATTATGACTCTGGTGCGACGAGATGCAATTCGAGGTAAGCAATATGTGATCACAAACAAACATTTGCCTGACCGCTAAATATGCTTGTTCGATTGCTCTTGATGACAGAGCTGTGAGTAGCTTCGCAACAAGGAAATATTAATGGTTTAATTGAATATCTAGCGGTTACAATCTAAGAATGATACTAATATACCTCGTCCTTTCTGGGATCGTTATTAGCATCTGCATTGCGTGGACATACTTTCTTTGTTATATAATCATATCCTTGAAGCGAACTCCTAGCCTTCGACAATTCGCTATTAGACGGGATCCGTATACTGAGAATTTCGAGACCGTCGAGAGTGGTTTACCAAAGATTAGTATAATAATTCCTGCGGAACGAAGAAAAATATATTGAAGAGTGTCTTGACGGTTTGTTAAGACAAACTTATCAAAATTTCGAAATTATTGTTGTTGATGATGGATCATCAGATCGGACTGCTCAATTACTTCAGCGTTATGGTATGAAAGATGCAAGAATAAAAATTGTAACCATTGATGTTGAGAAGAATTGGTCGGACGGTTGGACGGGAAAGACTTGGGCGTGTTATCAAGGTTATATCCATTCAACAGGTAACATTCTACTCTTTACTGACGCGGATACTACTCATTCCCATTGTACTCTTTCGCTGTCGTTTCAGTATTTTTTATCTAACAAGTTAAATGCTCTTACCCTTGTACCAAGATTGCGAGCCGAAGACTTTTGGACACGGTTAATCTTGCCCGTACTTTGGACTCTGTCATATGCTAGGTACTCTCCGCAAAAAGCAAATGATCCAGGGACAAGAAATGGAGGATATTTCTTTGGGAGTTTTTTTATGATTAGTCGTGATACATATGAAGCCATCGGTACTCATGAACGGGTCAGGGCAGAAATCGTGGAGGATGTGGAACTAGGGCGGATGGTGAAAGAACGCGGCCATCGATCCCAAGTGGTGCGTGGTGAACACCATGTCACCGCTATCTGGGCACGAAATCTAGGTACATTATGGGATGGACTAAGAAGACTAATGATTCCCATGTATCTTAAAGAAAAGGCAAATGCTATTCTAATTACCATCGGTACATCTCTCATGCTGCTAGTGCCACCTACCTTTTCAATAATCTTGATTATGTTGAACCCTGCTTATCCTTTGAGTACTAACCTCAATGACGAGATTGGATTTCCTTGGTACTTGGTTTTATTAGTATTTAGTATAATATCTACGATACTGATCTTAGTAACCAGTGTAATACAATCGAAGGCTGTCATCTTTCAGAATTTGATCTATACGCTTGGCTTTCCAATAGCCGGCACCATTCTATCTGCAGCCTTCCTCTCAGCCATTTTTGATTCAAGGAAGATTAATTCGATCAGATGGCATGAAAGAGACTATTCATACTCGCGTCCCAATTAATTAGTACGCAAGATATAGGAGTAGATCTAATATTCAGGATATAGTTGACCAAGGTACATATCGCCCAACTTTTTCAGCTTATGCTAGGGTAGAAAAGAGCCAAACAAAATGAAAAAATCTCGGCTTGTGAGTACGATTAACGAGTAATCCAATAAGATTTGAACCTATTATTTCCCATATACTGCCATTCCTCACTATCTTACCATGTATCTCCTCATAACCCAGTGATTTTCCTAGCTCTGATGCGATCTATTTTTTTCAATGGCCATTTTCTCGCCAAGAGAAATTAACTTTTTTACTGTAGTAGAGGAAAAATCTGCATTCTTACTATATTGGGTGATTCCATTTCACTCCTAATAATTCTTGTAACCGATAATATTTTTGCACCATAATTTTGGATTAGAGTCTTAAATTCTGACTCTATTTCTTTGACCTCAGTCGGGTCAATTTTAGATTTATCAATATTGTTGTCATATAGATAGTACAGTCGTTCAATGAGTTGGATGTGTCGCGTGATTAATTTCGAAATCTTGATATTATGCATATCCTTGTCGCTAAATAGTATGTCCTTCACACGATTTGTCACCTCCAGTATATTGGCGGGCAATCTATCGATCTTCTGAGGATAATTTTCAACTATTATAACATTCTTGTTGGTTTTAGGTGATACATAAAGTACTTCCCGTATTGGGGTATTACTTAATAAGCTTCCATCCCAGGCGTACACATCCCGACCGGCGCTATGTAACCTAATCCACGGGAAACCATAAATTGGATACCCTGAGCTTGCAAGTATGTGTCTTGACTCTATCCTCGTCTTGGTGTTGTCAAAAATAAGTGGCTTACCACTCAACACATCTACTGCTGTGATGATGAGTCGAAGGACAGATGGCAGGCTCTCCTCTTCAGCAGCAAGATTGAGTTTATCGTAATCAATATAATTTTCCAGGGTATCCGCTAGTGGACTGTGATCATAAAAATATGTCCAATTTGCCGGATTAGACCATTCTACATTGATTTGACTAGTTTGTTTGTCCACTTTGTCCATTGAATCATGCATACCGTCGAGAGGTAAAACCGATGGATGATCTGGTGATGACCAAATCCGCGACCATCTTGGTACAAACATCTTGGGAACGCCGAAGAACGCTGCATTTGCAGAGGCAGAAGATATTCTCTTTGGCAAGTATGTATGTGCATTTTCATCGTAATCAACTGTGAACAAATCAGGAATAATAGTAGGCGTACTTTCTGCGACCTCTAACCAAAACTCTTCGAGATCTTTTTCAGGAGTTCCATGTTTGCTGCCCGCAATGATCGCAGCATTTACAGCTCCGATCGAAGTGCCAGCTACTATATCAATTTGAACGTGTCGTTTTGCTAATCCTTTGTAGACCCCACAAGCGAAGGCACCAAGCGAGCCACCCCCCTGCATTATGAGTACATTTTCTACGGCCTTATTCTTTGCAGATGAAGCAGACAATATGCCTGTGGTATCCTCTCCATACAACTCTTTAAATCCATCGATTAGGGGTTCGAATTCATGATTTCTCTTATGTCAATTATCCAAAACCAAAAATGCGTCAGAAAGCAATAAGTCAGTTGTCGCTTCATAAGAATTGGTGTTGTTCCTTATAGCCAGTTTTAATCATATAGCAAATTTGGGACTAGATTTAGTATTAACTGGGAATTTCGCTGAGATAATATTCAAGTAACAGATGTTGGATACCTGAGGTTTGCACTATTTACCCCCCATTTTTATAAATGAAGGGTACGACATTTGAAGGGAAATATATTACTTTATTCAGAAATCCATCTCGGATCGACATAGTAGAAGTCCAAGTGCCTCCAAGAATCCTACCATCATTTTCTTCTGCTCCTTAAGTTGCTTATGATAGTTTATTAGAGAAGCAATTCGAGTAATCATTGGTAACAATAACATTAGTAATCTAATCTTGTATTACTAAGAAAAATATCTCATATGTAATTAGCAGTCACAATTCACACAATCCACATATACAATATTCCGGATCTCGACAAATATGAATGTTGGAAAAGTGAGAAAATCCCACGTCATAGCTGTAATGATGGACGCAAATTTCATTTTAGCAGCAGCACTAACGTTGGCAACAAGAACTATAACAACACAAAATGTATTTGCGTAGACTAGAGACCAGGGAACTACTCACGAAATCGAATGTGGAAGCGGAGTCATGCCTTTGAATGTAGGCTGTCAAAATACAGATTCTCAGATCCAAGTCGATGAGAGTTCT
>JAATVR010000367.1 GCA_014523665.1 Nitrososphaerales archaeon TH526 | reverse complement strand
TTTACCTGTCATGTTAACTGGATCAGCCATCTTTATAGCATTAGAAGTTCCGTTCCATGAAGTACAGAGCACGATCAAATCGTCACCAAATGATGCCGCCTCAGCAAAGTCCCCGACTGATGCATTCTCTGATTCCTTACCACCTCCTTTTCTGTGTTTATCAACCCATTCAATGATTTCCTTCTTGGATGTATCACGAGTTCCAATCTTTACTTGATACCCTAAATCTACTAAACCATCTGCAAGTCTACGCCCTACATCTCCAGATCCGATTATACCTATCTTCATAATTTCTGTTAGGTGAAATGGTTTATATCCTTAATTCTACTTTTTTAAGCGCAAAAATTATCAAGTAAAGGATTACTTACGTTAACTTTAGACAGACTATACAACGAAATGAGAGAACTTGCATCTTGGCGCAGAACTGGAAAAACAAGTCCTAATAGTTCATGGAACAATCCATATTCAGACGTATCATCGTCTCTCTCTTCCGCGCGCGCATACTCGGTATAATTTCAATATTTTAACAGAAGATAAATTGATGAGGTTCTATGGTTCCATGTCCGCAGTACGGACAGAACCTCGCATCATCTTGTGACGGGCTTACTTTGATCAATTGAAATCTGGATCCACAGGTCCTACAAACATAAGTATTCGCACGTAACATCGATGCATCATTATGCAGGACGACCTATTACGGATTCCCAGTCCCAACCCATTCCTTTAATTGAGATCGAGTTTTTATGTTTAAAAGTTAGCCCTAGAGGATCGTCACAGGAAAAGATTCCTAAAACCTTAAGATGTATTTCCAGAATATTGAATCTGTGGGATTATTTACTTTTCTACTGTTAGTGGTGATAGTTCTCGCGGTCATCGGCATAGGTTGGGAGGCATTCTCAGTGGGAGTAATTAATGGATTTGAGAGGGCGATAGACGTGGGTGCGCCTTTCGTCAAGGACTTAACTCAAGAGGCAAAAGATATCGTTAATGATCATAATTTAGTGATGACGAATTAATTTAAACCTCGGAATTGGTCCTTAATAGTACAAGATTCTTCTAGTAGTTTTTTTTGCGCGCAAAAATTGTGAAGTCTATGAAATACTGCAGATTCTGCGCGCCGATCTATGGAAATGGTATTACTGAAGGAATTTGTTCCTCAATATTTCCTCTGTCATCGTCACCATCATCATTGGTTTCTTCTTGTCCTGACGACGTAGGACAATCCACTGGTGAGAATGTTTGGCGACTGCATTCTGTAGATCCTTGTGCATCTATACTAGACATAACGACAATATACCCTAGTAATACTAGAAAGGATACTGAGACCCATTTGAAAGGTAATAAGGGAAATCTTATTTCTTTGATAAATCGTACTGGTTAACTATTGATATTTGATTTACTGATCTGAAATCTATCCCAATTTTATAGAATATTCGTACCTAAGTCAGTCTCAGTTTAATAAAAATTTGCGCGCACGAACCCATCATTCATCACAGAATTGAATGAAATAAATGCCTAGTATAGTTGATTAATAATATTTGACGTTCCCGAAAAATTATCACTAGTCGATGACTTGTTGCTTGCTCATTATGTCCTGGAAGGTCAGTTCATTGCCAAGGTAGTTAGACTGTTATTAATGTGGTTAACTGAAAGGTCGTTACCCATCAAATAGTCATGAACAATGCTGAAGTAGTTAGATAAGGTATTCAAAAGGCACAATGCTGTATGCATTCTCAGAAAGTTATTAGCGTTAGCAATTGTATTAACTAATTATTTTCTCTGCATTCACTGATTAAAGTTAGGTTAAGATCAAGACATTAGGAGTTAATTAATTTGAAAGCATGGTACAGTACCTTCGCTTCCTGATTGCTATTCTTGTCGTTATCGCTTTCCTTTATGAAGGCAGTAAAGTTCGCAATCCATTATCCCGCCACAGTGAATACAAATCCATCTCACAAGAAGATAGAGATATCGTACAGACTCTGATTGTATAAGATTCTTCCATTATAGTTCTCCAACAATGTTGTGAACTTAGTTCACGAACCTGTTCCAGAACAATCTGTCTCTACAGTTCTGGCATTAATCTTATGATTGATCGCCATTAATCTTATGATCGCCTTGCAGGTTTAGATGAGGAAGCCGCTAACAATCTAGGGTATTTGCGAAGATAAAATGGTTAACTTCTTAAAGTCTCTGACTGGATCTGAAAGCCAGCCAAAAAGATCTTCCAGAACCTTTTGATCCATTGGTCCAAAAGACGTCAACCATTGAGACGAAGGATAGAACATATGGCCGAGGTCCGAATATGTTATCAATGTATGATCAGGATGTCTTACTTCTGTCAGTTCTTGCTGTAAAAGTAATGCCTGCTGCATTGGAGTTTGTGAATCATTCTTTCCTTGTTGTATTAAAATAGATGTATCGGAAGGGACTTTGCCTATGATATCCAAAGTAGGAGTCAGAGCGTAATGTGATGTAAGCAAAATCGGGCATACACCACACTCCCCATCTGGTGTTGGAAATCCTAACCTATAAGATGACTTAAGATCTTCTAATAACCTAGGTTTCAGTTCGGCATTAATACTTACGAAGGTGTCATTATTTGTATTATATTGGGGATTCAGTTGCTCGGCTATCCCCTTGGCCGTAGTAATGTTTTGAGCAAGGAGTAGAGTGAGATTTCCTGCCATAGTGGTGAAAAGAGGATTTTCAGAGGCTTCTTGTACTGATATTAATCCGTTATGATTATGGTCTAGAAACTGTTGAGCGAAGAGGACTGGTTTCGTCACTACCTGGGAGTATAAAATATCCTTGATGAGATTCTGAGCAACTGCTCCCATCAGAACTATATTCTTCACTTTATCTGGATTGTCGATTGCAACTCTTGGGGCAATCATTGTACCCTCGCTATGTCCAACTAGAGTTACATGATTAGCATCAACCTCTGCTTGTTGTAGAAGAACATCTAGCGCCTTCTCCGCATCATGTTTCAGATCGTCAAATGTTTCTTTCCTCCAAACATTACTGTCCAAAATTGTTTGATTCGAACCAATGCCTCTTTTGTCATACTGTAATACTGCAAAACCTCTTTCTGAAAGATATTCAGCGATTTGAAAGAATGGTCTAGCAGGTGGGTATACAATTGAGCCTGTTTTGTTATCTATACGAAGGTAGCCGAAAGTTTCGTTCATTTCATGAGGTCCAGAACCGTGTATAAGAAGAACACCTGGAAAGGGACCGTCCCCATTAGATGGAAGATTTAGCCTCGCATTAGTTTTTAAACCGTTACCCATATCTATAACCATATTTCTATATTTTGTTGTCTGCAAGTCAGATTGAGCATGAACTGTGAGGGCTACACCACAAAATAAGAA
>JAATVR010000366.1 GCA_014523665.1 Nitrososphaerales archaeon TH526 | reverse complement strand
CTTGAATTCTTCTATATGTTTGTTTGACAAATAAAAGGGAGGGAGCCATGAGTAAAACATAGATCAACAAAAGAAGGATGCTATTCTGCAATTCATGTTCCAAAAACAAATTCTGTAACGTCAAATATAATCTAAACTCTCAAAATTTGGTTAATCCAGTAGCCTGCTACCAGCATGATGAAACATCAAGATTTCCCAAAAATACACTAAGATGGGAAGCATAATAAGGAGTTTCCTCGGATCCATTTTCCCGTAAATGATACAGGAAACTAAGCATTAGATGAGGGGGACACAGTTACGTCTTTTGTAATTTCGAATGTATTGCCAGAGGGTTCGTCATGAACTGTATACAATACTTTGTAATTACCTTCTGGAAATGGTGAAGATTGAGAGAGTGTTATTACTAGATTTACTTCCTTGTTCTGATGGTGAGAAATAATCTCCGATATCGGAAGATCCTGAAATCCTCCAAGGACATTACCTTGAGTGTCAGTTATAACTAAATCTGCGGTGAAGTTCATCAAATATTGTGTTTCACCATTTGTTCGGTTAGATACCGGTTTATATGAAAACCCTACTGGTTCGGAGTATAATACCATGTCCTCACCAGGCGCAAAAGTATTTGATATACGTTCTTCATAAACACCATATCCTCCAACCCACTTTGATATTAATTCAGGACCTTTTATACTAATAAAATTGGCTTCGGAATTAGTCGCGACAGCTTTAGCAATCATAGTCTTTCCAGTGCCAGGAGATCCATACAATAGGATACCTTTAGGTGGTATAACGTCTGCTTCATCAAATAGGTCTGCATGCTTAAGTGGCCATTCTATGGCTTCAGATAATTCATCCTTTACATTTGCCAGTCCTCCTACGTCCTCCCACTTTACATTAGGTTTTTGTATCTGTACTTCTCTTATTGCTGACGGGTGAATATCTTTGAGTGCCTCTTCAAAGTCTTTATTTCCTATTCTAATTTTATTGAGAACTTCAATAGGAATTTTTGTTTGGTCTAAATTGATTTCAGGAATTACTCTAGTCAACGAACGCATTGCTGCTTCTTTACACAATGACTCAAGATCTGCGCCAACAAAGCCATGAGTTATTTTTGCGAAGTATTCTAACTTAACATCATCAGTCAATGGCATTCCCCTTGTGTGAATATGAAGTATGTCAAGCCTGCCTTCTTCATCGGGTATACCTATTTCAATTTCTCTATCAAATCTCCCTGGTCTTCGCAAGGCAGGATCAATAGAATTTACTCTATTTGTTGCACCTATTACTACAACCTTCCCTCTAGCTTCAAGGCCATCCATCAAAGTCAGCAACTGAGAAACTATTCTTTTTTCTACATCTCCAGATACTTCATCTCTTTTTGGTGCTATGGAATCGAGTTCATCTATGAATATTATTGATGGCGCATTGTCTTGAGCCTGCTTAAATGTATCACGCAGCCTCTCCTCACTTTCCCCATAAAACTTGCTCATTATTTCAGGACCAGCGATTGAATAATAATTTGCATTTGTTTCATTGGCCACAGCCTGAGCTAACAATGTCTTTCCAGTTCCTGGTGGTCCATGCAATAAAACACCTTTAGGTGCTTCAATTCCAATTCTTTCAAATATTTCTGGATGTCTAAGAGGAAGCTCTATCATTTCTCTTACCTTTTGTACTTCATTACGTAATCCACCGATATCTTCATAAGATACTCTCGGAATTCCACCTCTAGGTCCTGCTTTAGATAAGGAGCTCAGTATGAATTCGGTGTCCTTACTAATAGAATATGCAGCTGACGCTGTTCCAGATGGCATTACACTATTTACAACTAGACCCGATTTCCTACCCATAATATTAAGTGGTATTACATCCCCTCTTGATACAACTCTTCCTTCCAATATTTCAGTAAGATATTCTTCTATTCCTACTATGTTCAGTTCTTCTGTTGGTGAAACAACAACTTAGCTCAGCATTCTTTATGTCTTGTGCTTTACGTATTTTTACATGATCATCTATTCCAATTCCAAGATTATTTCGCGTATAGCCATCAATTCTAATTATTCTTAACCCATAATCTTCAGGCTGACCTGACCATAACAAAGCGAAAGTCTTCTTCTTACCGCTAGAAGTAGTAATTTCTATTACATCACCTGTGGTAAGCTGCATTTTTTCTACTACTGCCGGGTCTATTAGTGCCATACCCTTTCCAACAAATTTTGCACTAGTTTCAGATACCTTCAATGATACAAAATCATCTGAACCTGATTTGGTTTCATTTGCCAAACTTTTCTATTCACCTCTCATTAGACACTAGTAATAAAAAATGGATGTGACTATCTCTTGTCTGAAACGACTATTCTACCTTTACCTCTTTTCCTTTAGATTTCGGAGCTTGTTTCAATTTAATTTTCAGCTCTAGGATTCCGTTTGAATAGGCAGCTTTTGCTGAAACATCTTCCAATGCCAGATTTATAGGTACATCCGTGTGATATTTTTTGTCGCCTTTTTCTGCCTGAATTGTAATGTAGGTATCAGAAATATTCACTTTAATGTCTTCTTTGTTCACACCAGGCATCTCTGCCGTAATGGTAAGTTGATTGTTTTTCTCGTCTACTGATGTGTCAACTAGTGGTTCCCGTACCCCGCTTTGTTCTATAAGTCCCCTGGCAGCTGGTTTTACGTTTCCAAATTCTCTGATATGAGGTTTTCCGTCTGAACCTACGTTAATTTGGTACCCGTAGTAGTATGGCAACTGAGATGTAGCGGCACCTGCTGTTGAACCTTCTCTTACAGTTCTAAACATTCTGTTCAACATTTCTTCAGCTTCTGCAAATTCTCTGTCAGCATCCTCGAAAATTCTTGATGTATATCTCCATGGATCTCTCCACATTTATGATATTCACCAACACCCATTATACAAAAGAGATATTTATTCGTTATTAACATTGGGTGTTTGTCATTATAAGGTTAGAAAATATTATTGGTATCTTATTTAAATACTCACCACATGTGAGTAAAGAATAAATATCATTTTATCTAATTAGTAAGATGCGTAAAAAGACGTGACAAGAAGTAACGTAAGTACAGAAATTGACTATTTCACTCAATCGAGATAAATGCACGCAGCAAATAACAAAAAAATTTTAAGTATTTCTTCAATATTGTCATCTGAAAAGCTTCGCATTCTGATGGTTTCACCGGAGTATCCACCGATTAATGGTGGTGTTGGTCGATATACATATAATTTAGTAAATGAGCTCAAAAGACATGGAGTAGAAGTCTATGTAGCATGTGACAACAAAGGAAAAGGAGATTACACTGCACTCTCTCCTAACAATATACATAACTCTGAAATTCTATCGAATTTAGTTAATGAAATTAAACCAGATGTTGTGCACATACAATATGAGCCTGGATTATATGGTCTAAAGCTTCATTTGATTAGATCAAATAATACTCATACTACGATTGATTCGTTCTACAACAATTGTAAGATTCCGATAATTACTACGTTTCATTCTGAATATATCTTTAGACAATGGATGAGAATACCTCAAATAAAGATAAACAAGAAGGAGAGCTTATCGATCTCTGAAAAGAGTACAGAGGATAAAAAATTTAAACTTCTATCAAGCCTAAAGGATAGATTGGATAACATTATCACTTACTGGGAATACCTTATTAACTATGAAGCGTTTCAAAATCAAAATAAGGATAAGTTGCTAAAGAGCAACACGGGGATAGTCTTTTCTGACTATATGAAGGCGATTATCGGTAGGAAAAGAAGTAATAAAAGGACCAGCAGCAGTAAAGTGAAGTTATTATATCATGGTGCAGAGCCTGCAGCTTCCATTGAGGGAATTAGTAAGAAAGACGCGAGAGCTAGATTCCCTTCTCTTTCACAAAAAGACATGGGTAAAATAGCTTTAGCCTTCGGATTCATGACTGTTGCTAAGGGATGGGATATTATAGAAAAAATGAAAGTACCGGAAAATTGGACAATTGTAATCAATTCGTCAGTGAATCATACTACTGGTGAAAGGATTCAATTAGACAACCTAGAGAGTGTAAAAGGCGCAAATGAGAATCACAGAATAATAAACCTTAGTCAGGACTATCTCTCAGAAGAAGATCTTTCAGCACTGTTTTATGCATCTGATGCAGTTCTTCTCCCTTATAAGTTAACTTCTGGGTCAGGAGTCATGTTTGATGCCTTGGGACATGGAATTCCATTCATCGCTTCAGACCTGCCTTTCTTTGAAGAATTTGCAGCAAAAGGTCTGGGGATAACTACAAAAAGAACACCAAATGCATTTGCTGACGCACTTTTAGAGCTGGATAGAAATTATGATAAATACCAAAAAGCCATCGAAGGCTTCAAGAAATACTTAAAATGGAATATAGTAGCAAGAAATCATATTGAGTTATATAATAGTATTACTAGTTCGACCAGAATGCTTACTAGCAAAGAACCCACTATTACAATTGCTAAGAGTGATCCAACTTCAGCAGCACCCTGAGCTATTCTGTTTTCAGCTAGAGTGGGTACGGGTACTTCATGATATTATTGGTCCAAAATAATAACAATTTAACCATCATCAAGACCCGTATGTCTTAATTTTTTATCTTCCCTTTCTGCTTCCCGATGTTCATGAAGCTCTTCTACAGTAACAAACACTGCACCACATTCTTCACACATTGGAGGTTCGCTTGAAGACGACATAGTTTCTTTCTGTAAGTAATAATCAACTATCATATTTAAATTTCATCTTCCAAGATCTATCTAACCTGACGATAGAATCATTAATAGTTCGATAGTTTTATACCCTACCCGCATCAGGTGTGTAATTAAGAACTGCTTAATTGTCAAAAGAAAATTCAGTTTTTGAACAAATTCATTTAATACATTTCTTATCGCTGTTGCTGGGTTCTACTATGATCTACTCTTATATGCTCACTCAGATCCAAAATACTCGGGAAGCTAGCATGGCATTTTTCACAACTATATCTGGCTCGCGAATGTATACGCACTTTTAGTCCAGAATCCAGTCGTTCCAGGGTTGTCATGTTTATCTAATATAATGATAAACATAATAATAAACGTTACACACCAGATGTGAGTGAAGTACTACATCGGCGGTTCAAATACTCTGATATACTCGGTATAGTGCGTCAGTCCTATCATCTATATATTTCCAAACTGCAGGGTTAACATCTAGCAACTTAAATGAAGACCTTTCATAATCTAAGATTTCATATGCAGATTGACCAATGACAATTTTACTTGTGCCAGCAAGTCCAGTCATCTTTACTGCAATATTGGTACTATAACCTATGATATCAAAGTGTGGTTCTCTAATTATTGCTGGTTCTTCTGCCCATTTATTATTTTGTTGCGGGAGTCTGTGCAGATCCCATCCATCCTGAATTACTACGTTTTCACCGATATCTATACCTATTCTCACTGACATTTCAGGATATCCATATTGATTAAGAATTGGATTAATTGCTTGGTCCAATATTTTTATTATTGATCTACCACAATTAATAGCATTTACACAAGATATGTACGATCTATTGAGATTATCATTCTGGTCTGTATGGTTGACATCATCATAGCTATTATTGTATTGGACCACATTGTTTTCAAACCCGTATTTAGTATGCACAACAAAAAAGCCTAAGACTGCATCTCCAATGTACTTTAATATATAGCCGCTGAGATTAGAGAGTTAGAATTTAAACAATCCTCATATATAGAAGTCATTAAGTAAATAATATGTACTGTTTAAGCTATTGAAAAATTATGGTTTTAAGATTTTAATTGCAGTAGGCATTGTACTAATCCTGCTCTCATTTCTATTTGCATTTCCTTATGTTGGTTTTACTCTTAACAAGAAATATGCCGATATAACTATAGACTCTATAAATGTGACTGGACTAGATCCCGAAGACCCTAGAAATTTACTCATTTTTGCAGGTCTGTCTCTCGGAGGAGCAGGACTGATTGCAAGGGCTTTTGTCCTGTTACAAAAAGGAAGTTACGTCAAGCATCCCTAGGACAAAACCAGGTCAAAGATGCCTCAGTTCTAATAGTTGTCTGCTCAAATACCTCAAGATCTGTTAATAGATACGGAAAAAGAGGCACAGAATTCTATAGCGTTATCGACGGTGCATTTGCTT
>JAATVR010000365.1 GCA_014523665.1 Nitrososphaerales archaeon TH526 | reverse complement strand
ATCGTCCTCTGCCCAATCCTTTAACATCTGTTCCTCTTCCTCTGGTGTCATTTTATGTACCTTAGTGCCTGGTCTAATACCAAATCTATCGACATCATACGCTGCTTGCGCAGGACTCTTGTGCATCATTGGAGCCGCATTATAATACTCGTTGATCGTGGCTACCGTACCTAGTGTATCGACAAGAACCTTTGCTCGGTCCATGTCTTCTTTCGTTATATGTTCCTTATCGACAATCTCCAGTTGTCTCCGTAGTACAAGTTTCACCAGTTCTAAACATTGTTTATAGTAGTATGTAAAATCTGATTTTGTGATGTCGTAAATGAACTGTTGAGAGATTAACTTTAGAGCTTTGACATCTTTTGAAATAGTAGTATTATCTACTCCTAGTTTTGCTGCTACATCTACTTCGGACATACCTTGAGCAATCATTATACCTACCTGTCTCCTTCGTTCTTCAATTTTATACTGCTTTGCTGTATTTTTTAACTTGGTTTGACTTGCCATGAGTAAATCTTGACCTTTTTAACGCTCATTTTATACATGTTTGATTATTGACACTGGCTAGCTAATATTTACTTCTCAAACTTACACAAGACATGATTCAATTAGTCGTCATATGTCATATTATTTGATTCACCTTTAAGGTGAAAACTAAGCAAGCGCAGTTTCTCTATTGTACTTTCGCGCAATTGAATCGTAAGAAATGAATCGAGTGATACTTGATTCATCAAAGATTGTAACTCCTCCTGTTATTTTTTACTAATCTTTCTATTGGCTGTTTGTAATTCTGTCTATGAACCATGCGGTTAACTCTGGCGCGTAACTCTATTTCTTGGGGTTCATAAGTCATAAGCAGTAAACCAACCGAAATATTTTGGAAGTAGTTGCAAAAATGTTTTACCCTTGCCCTGCCCTGGTTATACTGTAAAGTATTCAAATGTATTCAATGATTACAAAGCATTGCAGCGGTTCGTCACATTAGCCATTTATTAATTCAAATATATCATGGAACGAACAAGAAATGAGGATTAAAATCCAATGAGGCTCCTCCTTAGTCTTAAGTCTGTTGACAACACGAGGATCACATACAGTCATTCATTTATACCCTACTTGAAGGTAGTGCAGAATTCTCATACCTGCATGATAAAAAAAAGGTCCAAGTTCTTCTGTTTTTCAAATATTTTTTCATCTACTAGATCGAGTGAAAATAAAGAAAACATAAGATAATCTTTCATTGGACATATAACCTCGATGCTTGTAAGGAAAAAGGAACACAAAGATCCTATAACTATTGGAAAGAAGCAGTTGTTCATAGAAGACATTCGCAGCTTTGAAAGTAGATTGAGAGAGCCATTTACGTTGATAACTGGAACTCCAATATTTATGAGAATCTCTAGGGAGAAATATCTAAAATACGATATAAACCAAAGTATCCTTTCCCTACATATATTGGAAAAAGGAATATCCTCTGGAACTGTTTACTCGCAGCTAGAAGAAAATCTTCGTACAAAATATACTGAATTTACTGGTAAAGGATTAAATGATGAAACTATAATCCAAAAACTGACGTTTAGAAAACAAATCTCTACTCGCTTGCAACTTCATGACCAGGAACCGATAGTAATATTAACCCTGTGGGAATTTTCATTCGACAACGAACTTAACACAGAATTACTGCGGTTTGGTCTTGATTGTGGCCTTGGAAAAAGGAATTCGATGGGATTTGGCTTCGTGAACGTGAAGAAAAGTCTATAATGTTTGATATTTATAAACAGACAACATGATTGGGGGTTGCCTTAACAAATTTATGATTTGAGACGGAATTTGAGCGTAGAAATCAGAAGGTTTAGATCGTACTATGATAGGATTGAAAGCACCCTAACCCTGCGGCAAATCCGGCAACAATTGAAATTTAAATCGAACTATGACTAAATAGGAAATCAAATTAGCTAATTTAGCTATTAGTTACGCTCTTCTAATTAGCTACTCGTCAGTAGTTATAGTGTATCTGGCATCTACGACATTCGCTAAAATATTGCTATTTCATAAGCCCTGTCATAGGAGAAGACAACCTCCCATTTTCATTAAGCATATTCGTTATTGCATGCAGTATTTTATGAATCAATGATGTCTAACGAATATGATACGTCTGACTTTGTCCCGTTCAATTTTCCGGTAAATGAAATTTCATGTTTTCCAGATTGAAGGGCTCCAGGTTTCAGAAAAACCCAATCACCTGCAGCTATCCCAGATACGTGTTGTGGAGATATACCCAGAATACTGTCTGCAGGAACACTGACATTGAATAGACTGGATTGGACTCTGGCATTCTTTATATTATATGCAAATGTGTTCAAATTGAACCCATCAATTATGACGTTTGTATCGGGATCGGCTTTTTGTAATGATGCACATACCCTCAACTCATCCTCTGTTTGTTTCATTGAAGCAGTATTATAACAGAAAGAGGCAGTTGCAGGGAAGAATATCGACATGTTAGATGGTATAGCACAACTTCTGCTAGCTGTTTCATTTAATGAACCTACCAGGAAGAAGACTGGGTAATCATCTTGCATCCCTTCCTGACAATGTTTTCCATCTGCATCAAGAGCAGGATTCGTATCTTTAGGTATACTAACCAACCAATTCCACCATGATTCAGTCCATTGATAGTAAGGAATGCCAAATGGGTCAGAACTTATTAAATATATGTAGGCCTTTGTATCATCTTGTGCTGAACTATTGTCGGCCGTATAGATTAGAATAAATAATACTAATGCATTAATAATGGATATCATAATTAGTACTCTCTTGCCATTAAGAATCATTGTATCCCACCAGAAACCATAACAACCAATTTAAACCATTACTATATGATCTATTTGCATTATTATTAGGAGGTTGGTTAGTGCATTACTGTATTGTGTGCATATCCAGTTATTACATGATGTACTTTGTACTGTGTCCTTTGATACCTGGACTGTGGTCGCAAGAATGTCTTGTATACGTAAAGCCAGCAAAAAGTACTTGGTAATTCCGTTAGTAAGAAAAATTTCAGAAAAAATTGGTGAATTGATGAATATCCGAATTTGGCTGGCCTGTTTCTTGTAACCCAGCTAAAAACTTGCAATAGATTTAATAACCATTTGATCATTAGATCCCTGATTGTTACCGATCGCCAGAATGATCGTTTTAGTAGCACTTATTTTATCCGTATTTACCGCATTAGATCTAGATCACCAGACTTGGGGTCAGCAATCAAATGACATATCAAGAATCCAAGAATCGTTAGATAATTTAAGTAGTCATGTGCGTGAAGAGGTAGACCGCCTTAAAATGATACACGAAGATTTCGCCGAGTTGAAGCAAGGCCAATTTGTTTCAGTCTATCTTTTTGTGATTGCCTTCTTGATGGGTCTAGCATTTGTAATATTTGGATTGTATATCGGACAGGAACATAGACTATCTCTCTTTACAAAGAGACTGTACCTAGCGGCTTTCTTTGCGCTAGTATTTCCTGTCACCGTAATACTATTGCGGTACATTACGATTGATATGTATGAAGGTGATTTTAACGATCCTGTCCTTACGGTTGCATTCATTCTTCTCGTCCCTGTCCTAACCTCATACGTGTTAATGATCGTAAAATACCGGCACGAAACCATAAGTAAGTAACAATCTTGTACTGGTCTTTACCTGACTATTTACCCCATTTTTTTACTCTTTTTCTAATATTTTATGATACCGTACAACAATCCCAAGGTAATTAAATTAAATTTGTCGATGGAACGCAGACGTTCTTCCATGAGATCCGATCGTGATTTCCCT
>JAATVR010000364.1 GCA_014523665.1 Nitrososphaerales archaeon TH526 | reverse complement strand
ATTCCAAGCTACCTGGTTAGACAGACCCAGACGACAGCCCCAAAGAATAGACCATTAGATGTTATGAAAGACGAGTTATTTCGAACTGCATTAAGAAAGAGCTTCAAATACTCATAACAGGCACTTTCAATTTACAATTTTTGATTTGATCCAGATGTTTCAGGCACCTATTTCCAGTGTTTAATGCATTATCAATGGGTAAATTTACCGAAGATAATCTCAAGAAGGGTGAAAAGGAACCTAGAGATGAGCTGGGGGGGTTAAGGTCCTTAACACCTTTTATGACCTTGACTTAGGTACGATACTTTGTTTAGTGGATGCCCCTGATAGATATGCAGTAGAAAGGCATCATTCAAAGTTCGGGATAAAGTGCGATTGGATTACTCCAGTCAGAATGACCGCAGGATATGATATGATAGTTCAGAACTGGCGGATGAATAGTTATACTGCGAGCAATAATTACCATTCGTGACTTATTATAGAAAAAAATTATATACATCAAAAAATAAGTGTTGATGCCTTTTATCCTTGCATACTTGAAATTGCCTTCTTCAAATCATTCAAATTCATTGCAGGATGGATTTCTACATTGGCATCGAATCCCTGAAATAGTGGTTCTGCAACTGCAGGAATCATATCTTGACTCGGCAAATCCAGAACAAATACCATAGTTCTGTTTCCATTCACTTCAGTAAAATATGAGGCCTCGCAATTGAACTTCTTGGTATAGTCTTCGATACTCTTCAAGAAATTAGGATCTTTGACCATCTTGTTGCCGGCAGTTGTCGGAATCATTGCTCTAACTAATACTCTCATTTAATTATCAGAGTAGACCGGTCATTCCTTGATAATTAATTTTTCTGCATATAATAAGTAAAAAGTAGACGAAAGTAACTCGTATAAGGTATCTCCTATGCGTTCCGAAAAACATTACCCTACTCGGGTCACTTGAACTTCGGAACAATTCAATTTTTCTTCATCTCCAATCCAGGTGGTTTCTTCAATTATTGAATCAATGGCTAGGCGGTATGATGAACAATGAATTGTAATAATAATTCAATGTCGCTAAAGAAATCATTTTCTAAATTTTAGTGGCTCAAAAAAAGGAATCATCTGTTAAAAAATATCATAAAATTTTTATTCCTTTGGGTTTTACACTTTGGGATATAGAATGGACATTGCGACAACGTGATCAAAGAAAAATCCAATGATAGTATAGAGCATAAGAGTGGGATCATTCATACTGACAATTTAAGACCAAGACACAAGGTATCATCTTCATCATCATTATCACACAATGCTCAACGACACAAGAGGATTCTAGTGGTTGATGATAACCCTGATGTCGCATTCACCTTACGAATTGGATTAGAAAACAGTGATCCAACTATGAAGGTATATAGTTTTGATAACCCAGTAACTGCGTTGTTAGAATTTAAGCCTAATTTCTATGATTTATTACTAATTGATGTGAATATGCCGATGATGGATGGTTTTCAATTAACCCAGAAATTATTACAGAAGGACCTCAATGTCAGAGTTTGCTTTATGACTTCAGGAGAATTTAATATGGATGCGGCGCGAGAAGTGCATCCACTCAAGAGTATAGGATGTTTCATCAAGAAGCCCATCTCTACAGAACAACTGGTAAGACGCGTTAGAGCCGAGCTGGAATGAATTTAGGAAATAAGGGTTATTGGAACTGTTTAACACGAAGCCATTTGTTCATTCCGCATTTGAGGTGCGAGTAGTTGATTTTTGCACGCAAGATCCAACGGATATATGTTGCAATATCTCCCCCCCTCACTAGAATGTTCAAATAGTCTTTTTGAAGTCAGTCATATTTGACCAATAGAACTTGTATGCACGTCTAACAACCTTTATTTGATCCCTGATGACCGTATGTTCAATTGACACCGGATTTTTGGGACAGGCAAGTACAAAAATGGATGGATATATTTTCAGATGACGAACTTGATCTTATGGGTAAGGAACTAGTTCAGGAATTTGATAACTTGACGAGAAAATTTGGGTAGGCACTATTTCTTGGGCCTCAAGCAAACCTGTTGAACTTGAGTTATGGCATAGTTATAATTCAAGCATCGTAGTGGATGCTGAACACGGCAAGCCGGTAACTGCACCCGTTGGTAATGGAACAATTGCATTCACTCTTCTCAAGACGGATAGCGGAACATCGCTACCATCTGGCTCTGCAAACTTTGTAGGAGATGCTTTATCATTCCACACGTTGGATGGCTCAAAGTTTACAGTAGCATATACAGTAGATGAGGTGACAAAGTCATTAAATAAATAAATTTTCTTTTTTAACTTTTTATTTATTTCCTATAATTTGCAAGAGGCGGCTGGAGCTATATAGAGTTTGTAATACCTATGGAATTGTCGGTAGTTTTTTTGGATCTTTTTTATACTTTGTTACCCTGGATGAGGCCGTAGCAAAGTTCTGTATTCCAACCACAAAAAAAGACCAGGGTTATAGAAGTGCTTCAACAGGTTGAGGCCGATGCTTTCAGCATCAGCATTACAAACAGGATAACATGATTATAAATAGAATTACAAGAAATAACTTGCCAATATCGCATAATAACAGAACATAACAAAAGCTGAATCCTTGAAGACTCGAATGAAACAGGACTATGGATAGAAAGCAGAAGGAACCGTTCTTGATGGCTTTGACGTAAATGAAAAGATATGAGGCGGGTTATTACTTTCTTTCCTTTCTTACCTCCCTATACATAGACCACTTGGATTGCTTGTGCTACAGCTATTGTCTACATACTGATTTGCGTTGATGTTTGTTGGTAGTCCGTTTGCATTGTTAAGGTCAATGACATTCTCAAGTACATTATTGGCTGATATTGT
>JAATVR010000363.1 GCA_014523665.1 Nitrososphaerales archaeon TH526 | reverse complement strand
GCGATCGTTGCTGGTTCTTCTTGGACTACAGATAATCCTCCACGTAAGAAGTTTTCGACATTGGCCTCTTTTCCAGGTTTTGCTTCCAACCGAACAAATAATGCTACCTTAACCATGATGTTTCTCTCCTTTCAACATTGTTGCTTGCTTGCAGTGTAAACCATACTTGCCAAGTTTTGAAAATTTTTTTGACATATCTTTTCTAGTTACCATTAGGGATGGATAAGGACTTTTATATAGCCTTCAATTCTTTTGTCAAACTTTTCATATGCATTGGGTGCCTCATCGATCTTGATCTCGTGTGACACGACAAAGCTTGGTTTAGCTACTTCTGATATTATCAGATCTCGGAGATACCTATTGTAACGTTTGACGTTGCACTGCCCTGTTCCCATAGTGAGTCCTTTTTCAAAGAACATTCCAATTGGAAATGGCAATACACCTTGTTTTGCGTACTCATCTGGTGCTCCAGGATCCTCTGTAACATACAATCCAGGAGCTCCAATACCACCAGTTGGCCTTACGGCCTTCACAAGAGACATGAGAACAGAATTTGGTACATCCTTTCCACTTGCCGCGGCTTGGTAACCGACAGCATCAACTCCTCTATCTACACCCCCTTCGCCTTCTGTTTCCCCAAGTATTTGTTCAACTGGATCGCCCTCGTCTCGGTTTATGGGTATTGCTCCTATGGATTTGGCTTTGTCAAGTCTCTCCCTATGTATGTCTACAGAGAAGATTTTAGACGCGCCTCGCAGTTTAGCACTATATGCAGCCATTAGCCCAACCGGTCCTGCACCGAAGATCGCTATAGTCTCTCCAGGTTTGAAGCCTGAGCGCGTAACACCATCCCATCCTGTTGGGAATATGTCAGTAAGCAAAGCAAAATCTTTCTCATGAGAATCACCGGCAGGAAGCTTTAGTGCATTAAAATCAGCATAAGGTACTCGCAGATACTCAGCTTGTCCTCCCATGAAAGGTCCCATTCCAACGTAGCCGTATGCTGCTCCTGCAAATCCCGGATTTAGATTAGTGCAGAATCCTGTATTTCCTTCCTCACAGTTACGGCAGTGGCCACAGCCAATATTGAAAGGCATTACTACTCTATCGCCTATTTTTAGATCTGTGACACCTGAGCCCACCTCTTCTATTATTCCAAGGTTTTCATGTCCAAACACAATTCCTGGTTTCGCTGAGGTTCTACCCTCGTACATATGCAGGTCTGACCCACAGATCGCAGAGGTAGAGATTCTCACGATGGCATCATTAGCATGCTGTATTTTTGGTCTAGAAACATCTTCAACTGCGACTTTGAAGGGTTCCTTGTATACTACAGCTTTCATAGTTGAGCAGTGTTGTATTACATATTATATATAAGTAGTAACTTTCGGAAATCCAACATTTTCTTATCTTTACCAACTAACGGTAGAAATCTACTTTCCCAATGATAGCCATATCGAACTGATTCATAACTGAAGGGACAAAGAACAGGTTAAATATTTATTATGATATATGTTGGACACCGTGATTTGAGTTACTTTACCACATTGATTGTTCCTATCATAGAGGTAGGATGCTATTTGCAGAAATATCTGGCCCGAAATGGGAAGGTCATATAGAGTATATATGAAATATGAACGTATTATTGACTTACAAGAATAAGACGATTATTGAATTCAAAAGCCAAACTTGTTTGATTTAATTTTATCCTAATGTTATCCGCGAAGTTGATTATACTTTCTTCATCTATCTCATCTGTATGTACTGCTACCCTTGTATATTTCACCGGCTCAAGTTTTCCTTCAAAATATCCATCAAACTCGATAAGAGACATATTTCCATATTCATCTGCAATTGTTCGAACTATTTCTGAATATCCCTCTAATCGAGGAAGATAGAACTTTACTGAGTTTTGAAGTATTTTTACTTGCATCTCCTTATTTTATGTGTAGTCTGGCTTATATTCTTGAAATCCATTGTTGACAATTCTACTATCTGCAACATATACCGGCAAACGGAATAACATATAGTCAGGTTTATTTATCAACATGACAAATTTTGTTAAGGGCGATCAAGTATCTCACAACCTTCGTCACAATATGATGCCATAATAATAGGCGCAGGTCATAACGGCTTAACTTGTGGATGCTATCTCGCAATGGCAGGCCTTAGAGTACTAGTCTTGGAAGAATATTATGCCATTGGAGGGATGACAATAACCGAAGAAATCACTCTTCCTGGATTTAAATCTGATATACATGCATTTGGTTATCAGCTGGCAAACACTTCTCCAGTCCCTAAGGAGTTAGGTCTTGACAGATTTGGATTTGAGCTAATTTGTCCTGAGATATCGTTTTCTCATATTTTTCCAGATGGCAAATATATCTCGATGTACAGGTCACTTGAGAAGACGATCAAAAGTATTGCGAGATTTTCAATAAAAGACGGTCAAACCTGGCGTACCTTATTTAACAAATATTTAGTGGATCGGGAAAAAATTATTTCTTCTATAAACTCGCCTCCGACTGAATTAGAGATCTTTTCTGCCGAAGGATATCGTAAACAGCTGCAATCTATGCGCTCATGGTGTGATGAAAATTTTGAATCAGATGAAGCCAAAGTTTTATTCGGAACTTCCGCAACTTTTGTAGGTCTATCTCCTGATGATGCTGGAGGAGGACAGTTGTGTCATCTATTTGCGACTATTGCACAGGATAAAGGTAACAACGTTGTAAGAGGTGGTTTTGTTAACCTTCCCGTGGCGCTTGCAAGATTTATTGAATCTAAAGGCGGGGCTATATTGAGTAATGCAAGTGTTATCAAAATTATTATTGAGAACGATAGAGCTATTGGTGTCTGCTTAGCCAATGGTAAGCATATCTCAGCAAAAAGGCTAGTGGCCTTCAGTACCGACCCGTCCACTCTAGTACTTAAGCTTATTGGAGAAGAATACGTTGACTCGACTATCATAAAAGATATTAAAAGAATTGAATGGGGAGATTCTGTTTTTGGAATCTATCTCGCCCTAAATGGTAATCCCAAATATAAGTCAGACCAAGAGGTTGGAAACTCATCACAGATTCATATATCTCCTGCATCACTTGAATCTTTTTCAAGAACCTCCTACGAAAGTAGAAGTGGCATAATTCCAAGTGACCCACCATGCATACTGAGTAATGATTCTATTATAGATCCTAGTAGAGTGCCTTCTCCATCAGCGGGAATGAATAGACAACTTATAAAACTTCTTATACCCACTGTCCCATATGACATAAAAAAATTTGGTACGAATTATAAGGACTATAATAGTAATCCTGTGAAAATAAAATGGTCAGACATTAAGCAGTGGTATGCCAATCAAATTATTGATAATATAACATATAGTTATATTCTAAATCTAAAGGATATAGTCATAAAGAAGGTATCATATTCTCCAATAGACTATGAGAGAAGACCTACTACATGTATTAGAGGAACACTTTCTTGTGGAGCTGTTTTTCCATATCAGTCAGGATCAATGCGTCCTACACCTCAATTAGGTAACTATAAAATTCCTACTCTTGGAAATGTATATCTGTGTGGGTCGGCAAATTATCCAGGACCAGGCGTTTCAATGGCTTCAGGTAGGAACGCAGCACAAGTTATACTAAGGGATTTAGGAATTGATTTCAGAAACATGATGATGTCATAATTACACAATTATACCAAGAGAAATATGCTAATTAGTATATACCAACCCTAAGATCCTTGCGAAGACAATATAATACTATGC
>JAATVR010000028.1 GCA_014523665.1 Nitrososphaerales archaeon TH526 | reverse complement strand
CCAGGGAAGCCACAAATGAGGGTGGGAAACTTAGAGTCAGGTAATGACGAGTTTGAATATATTACGTCAAACCGTGCTTCAGTCATAGGACGACACGTCTGCTGCTGAAGCAATCAACTTAAAAGTGTTTATTTGCATAACAATGACTTTATGTGTGTAAATACAATTCACTAACCCGATCAAAGGGACAATATACTACAATACTACCTATTAAATAGTGACCCATCAATCGATGGCGATCTAGAAATTAGACTTATTGGGGCACTAGTTCACCTTGGTGAATCGTTCCCCAGATTTCGCCATCTGGACTAGGAGTTGAGTGAATGATGACGTAAGCTTCGCACCTGTCGAAAAGATCGAGCAGATCTAAAATTTACTTGGCTATCAAATGACCTTCTAGATTTTTCAGCACTTGACATCCGCTCGCCAGCTTTCTGCTTATTATCCCAGTTGGTGTTTGAGATGTCACTGCCTGACTCCTCTACGGCAGCCGAATTTATCCAATGCAGCTGCTTGTGCATTCGATTCGAATTGGGCTTTCCCGGTTGCCTTAGTATTTACTTCAGGAATCCGCATCACCAGTTAGCGAAGCGGAATATATTCCAGATATTCCCAGATCGCTGGCAAAGGGAGGTGAATAAATTGAGGAAATCATTGCCAAGTCCTCAGCGGCTAATTTGGTAATCATAGATACCTTTAGCACAAGTGCGAGGTTCTTGAAAAGTATCCACTTCCCTCTATATGAATATCGGTAATATTTACCATGGTATTTTCTCATTAAAATAATCGCGAAATATGCCTTTTTGGGAGATGACTATCGTCATGGGTATTACTATCCAGGTATCTATTCAAAGGTTTGCCCATCATAATTGCTGAAATTCTAATTCGACCCCGCAGCCGTAAAGAGAGCAATCCAGATCAAAAAATACAAAATGGTAAATAGAAAAAAGAAAACACTACGACGCGGCGGTATAACGCATTGACAACAAGTTTAACAGTAGAGAAATGCTACAGATATCGAAATTAAAGAAAGTAAAAGCATGGAAAAATTCATACTAAATTCCGACGGTACTCTCCCGTAAAAATTGATGCTCAACAAACAGAATGCTGATCTCATCAGAAAATCGATTAGAAAAGTGAATTTCTAGATAACCATCAAGATGAGTTTTCCATAATAGTCAAGGCTTATAAGTTAATCAGTCTTGTTGTATTGTAGTTAAATGATTAAAGAATTTATCGTATCAAGAATAGAAGCGTCCCAGGATGGGGGGCCTTACGTACACGTTAGCTTTATAGACCAGACGTCAGGGGAAAGACAACAATCAATGAACCCTTTTGGGGTTAAGGCAATGACCTTTTCCTCTCCAGAAGATTTGATGAAAAACCTACCCAAGGCTATGTCAAATGTATTGGGTACCGGTATGGGAGTAGCTGATGCACCAACATTCAAGTTAAGTATGAGAGAGTACGAAGACTTGGGCCTCAAGGTGGGTGATAAAGTTATGATTGAGCTGAAGAAACCTGAGATAACAGGTATATGAGTTGGAAAGAGTTCTACTAAAAATTATTACTGGTTTTGGTATCTAGATCACGTTGGCAGAATTTAAAGATAATCAAGTATGCTTGATTGGCCTTCCTCCTTGCCAGATCCTCTATTTAGTATCAAATTTGATATCTTTATGCCTATCTTCCTTATAGGAACGTTAATGAATAGCTCAGTACCAGTATTTAATGGTCTGTTCTCTATCATGTTATTAGCAGCTTGCCCTTCTTGTCTTTCTGTGACTGTGGAATAGAACTTTTGTAGAAGGCCGGGTATAGCGTTACTGATACTTTGTCTGGTGTCCTGATAATGCAAATATGATCTCTCCCTCGTTTCAACTACGAAATCAGCATGTACCAGTTTAATACCTACTGTACGAAATCGATACCCTTTTCTTTGTATTCTCCTAAACAGCTCATCTGTTAATGCGTCAAAATGAATAAGTAATCTTTGTTTATCTTTTGTAAAATTAGGTAATGTGTATTCGGTACTCAGAGAGACATGTTCGCTTCTAGGTCGAACTGGATCCTCGTCTAGGCCTTTGGCAATTTTCCACATACGTATCCCATACTTATTACCGAATCTGTGCACAAGGGTTTGGACGTCAGTTCTTGCAAGTTGTCCGATTGTTTCGATACCCATCTGCTTTAATGATTTCTTAGTTATAGTCCCGATACCTGAAATTCTCTCTACTTCGAGGTTTTCAAGGAAATTAGGAACCGCTGTTGGAGGAACTATCGTGAGTCCGTCTGGTTTTCTGAAGTCTGAAGCAATCTTAGCAATTGATTTAGTAGGAGCAACCCCAACTGAAGTTAGAAGCCCACATTCTGATTTTATCTTATTTTTGATCGAAATCGCAAAGTCCTCGATTAGATGTGAATTGCTCAAATTGCGTACGGACTCACATTCTCTCTTCGAGGGTCGATGTACTAGAACTGAATCATCAACCTCAGTTGCTTTATGCTTATGTATTACCAAAGCATGAATCTTGTCAGAACAATCTAGGAAAGCTTCATCAATGCTGGTCTGTTCCAAAATATCAGAGCAATCGTGTAAAACTTTCATCACTTTCTCAGAGATCGTTGCGTAGTACGGAATATCTACCCGATTAAGGACAAGGTCGGGACATGCTTTTAAAGCGGTAGATAAGGGCATCGCAGATCTTACTCCCATTTTCTTTGCTTCGTACGAGCATGAGGCTATAACTCCTTTTGTGATTCGGCCTTGCTCTTCACGAGTCATAATTACAGCATGAGGCTTACCTACTAGCAGCGGGAAACGTAACTCTTCACATGAAGGGTAAAACGAATTTAGATCAACATGGACAACAACCCTCTTGTCATTCCATGAATCTGACTGACCTGCGTCGCTGCTTGGTCCTGGACTGCTATTATTCGTCAACTCGTTGATTTGAGTAAAATCTGGGATCGCACTATCATTATTCATGCGTTAAGCCCACACACAAAGCCTTAACCTGCTGGTCGGTCGTTTGTGTTTCTTTTCAATGATATATACAAACGAGAAGGGACATGAAAATATCAAGCAGAAATGTAAAGAACATACAATATTAGTCCAGACCGAGATAAGAAATAGAACACGTATTATTACAACTATAGTGACCAAAGTGAGAATAATGATGTAATATCGATGTTTACAATGGGGACTATTACTACCACCTTTACAATACAAAGCACTTTTTTCATTCGTATGGTGAACTATCAT
>JAATVR010000362.1 GCA_014523665.1 Nitrososphaerales archaeon TH526 | reverse complement strand
TGACAATATCATTTACGTGAGACATCATATTTGTTACCGTATGACAGACATACTGTTAGAACATCAGAACCTATTGTTGGTATGAGAACTACACATTAGATAACATTCAAAAGGGGTCATTCCTGTTATCAAGTAAACTTGCTCTACTAGGAAAAACTCAGTATTGGAAAACAAAGAGTTGCTTCCGATAAGTTATATATGACGAATCCTCATCGATTTTATTAGTAAATGTAAACAAGGGAGGGCTACTGATATTTCCTGTGTTTAATGCATTACATGAAGACCCTGAATACATGAAGCAAATCCAGTATTATAAGAAGGCTTACCCATCAGTATATGATCTGCAATTCTTACAGCAAAGTATGTTTGTGATACCTGTGCCCTTCAGCAAGGAGCATAAGAATATACTGGCACACTGTAAGGAACTTCTAGAGTATCAAAATGGCATGGTAGCCATCCATCCAAGACATAACAAACTAATCACTGCTCTTCGTACTGCCGTAGAAAATGGGGAAAGGCTCATTAGATAAAGATGCTACTTCATTTGATGACGCTTTTGACGCATTCCGCCTATCCTTGATCTTTTGGCATCAGTAGCGTAGGTGGTAGGTGACTTTTTTTTGTGTAAGTGGTTTTATGATTAGTCTTTACGACGTATTGATGAGATTATAGCATATACCACCCCAACTAATAATCCAAATCCAAGTGGAATAAATACGGCCGCTTCTTTTATGTCAATTACTTGCATCAACAAATACTCAAACATTCCAAACCGTATAATTCTAATCATGAGAAATAGGTTTTGATTAACTTTGTTATCTACCTTGGCTTGGCGCTTCTATATCTTATTACTTAGATCTCTTGTATAAAAACTTCTGCAATCTGTTATGCTGCAAAAGCTGTATGCAAGTGATAAATAATTAATATAGACGATAAGAACATTTATTTGAATTTGCCCAATGAGTCTCAATTCTTATATCTTACAACAAGAGGATGGAAGACAGGCAAACAGCATACAATAGAAATCTGGTTTGTTGGATATCTGCAAAGGTATTATGTGATATCAGAACGTAGGTACAAAGCACACTGGGTTCAAAATATTCTACACAATCAAAAGATCAAATTCTCTATAAATAATATTATATCTGAGGGTAATGCTCGAATAATTAGTAAAGACAACGCTCCAGAATTGGCTAGTGAAGTTCAAAAGTTAATGAAAACAAAGTACAACTGGAATGAAGGCTTAATTATTGAATTAACAATATCCAGCTGATCATAAATTGATTACGTAATGGTCTTTGCATAACTCTTCAATAGCATATTATAACATGATTCTGCAAAATGCAATAGGTTTTTTCCATCGATGTCATTAGCAGTATAATCTTCGATGTCAAGAGACGAACTAGATAATAGATTTAATCCGTACGGATTAGCTTTCAGTGTGTTTAAAACGGCGACGAGAGCAGCCATTAGCAGGTGTTGACTGGGTATCCTCTCAACGACTGCACTTACCTACTTGATGATGATTTCAACAATAAAACTTATCAGCAATCACTACTATGCCATATAACAAGATACTACCCGTTACGCAGGGACCAAATGGTCGCAGCGTGAATAGGTATGTGTCGTATGCTACAACGGGAGTTGAGGTTTTCTTGGTAAGTAATCTTGGGGAAGTTGCTCCCTTTCACACAGTTTTCCTCAACTCCCACTTAGAAAGTCTTTTAGTCAATATAACCCATTGTGTTAATATCAACAGAAAGCAATATCCAAAGGTAGGGCGGCCATCACTTGTCTCAAACAATGCTGGTCGTTCAATCTTCTAACCTTAGCCAGCCTTAACATTCTTTATATATCAAAAACAATAACAAACCAAGATTGGTTTCTGATAAAATTCTTGAATATTTCGTAGAAGAAGTAGAACGACCGGGAGTCGGCACAGGGATTACTCTTTATATGAGAGGGTTAGTCGTTGCAGGAATTACTATGCGTTCCAAAAAATACTATGATTTAATGTCTACACTCCGTAGCGAACAGTTTCAGACCACTGATGCAAACGAAATAGCCATAGGAAAGAGTACTCAGGAAGAGTACAAGAGGTTCTTTCAGGACCAAAGGGAAAAGGCCACTAATAGTGAACCCGAATACATACACCTAGAGAAGGCCACAGTTTATTCACCGGGTATGCCTCCAACGTATGTCGCAGTGAATCCGTGGCGTGGTAAGATATCCTCAATAGACGCATTTTCAATTGGTAGTAACCCCCGCGTTTAAGAGACAAAGACGGTAATTGTTTCCTCTATGGTATCTAGTATCATTCAGATTGGTCCTGAAATCGTATATAACAGTATTTCGACGATTCCCTCCTCTTCTGTAGACTTTGGACTCCTTCAAAGTATGGGAGTAGTTGCAGGCGCTCTGATATTTTAATTGTAGGGATTAAAATGAATGAAAACGAAAGGCACAGGATAATATAATAACACGTCGGAAGCCGGAGATTAACTTTAAAACCTACGCACTCATATCTTACCAATAATTATTCTGACCGGTCTCAACTAATTACGTAAAGCGAGCATCGCCTATCGAGTCCCATTCTTCCGATTCATGGCTAGTTAATACAAGTAGCTAATACTTGAGAACAACCCATGTAACCTAAGTACAACCTTAACTTAAGTTTATTTCTGCTAGGCGGCGGTTAAGATAATGCCTTTCCTTACCACAAGAACAATATGATATGGAAAATTTAAAAAATAATTAGAAGATCAGAAAAGGAATGCAGCTGACTTGGTCAATTCTTCACCAATTCTTGCTGCTGCCAATTTTATCAATGTGATCGGCAATTTCATCAAATGGCATCCCTGAATCATTCAGTTTTGTTAGTAAGTTTTTGTCAATGCCAGCATAGCTCAATGCAATTAATGTGCCCAACAATTTTTAGCGGCTTGGGGATCATCTTTACCATCCCAACCATAATATGACATGATCACTCCAAGAGCACACCTGCCGTTATGCCCATCAGAATATCGCATCTGAATCTGTTTAAACTGCTTTCCGTATGTACGTAGATCTGAGAGACAGTCAGTTCTTGCTTTAGTACTTCTTGCTGCTGCTGTAGTCGATCCATTATATAATACCATAATCAACAAGCTATTTAGAAGGTGCAACCAATAGCTCAAGTAGCAGTAGACGAAGCAAAAAGTCATTGCGTGGACCCACTTTAATTGGCTTCAAGAACTGAAGCTGTCGCATGTCTAATAAGAGAATGCCGCTTATTTAATTACACTTCATCATGATTAATCGATTGTATTAATAGTTCTATGAACTGATCCAAGAAGTGGACCCATACCAGACTAAGCGGACTGGTAATGGTTAAATTCAATGATAAACACTATACGGTATCGGATGTTTGAAAGTAGTTCTTATAGTGATGATATAGACTGGGGTGATATGGTTAAAAAGGAAGCAAGAGGAAAGAATGATGAAGGTTTAGGGGAAGTAAAGCAAGTAACCCAGGATTATGTTTTAATAGAAAAAGGAATTATAAGTAAAGAAGAGTTATACATTCCACGTGAATTAGTCCTGGGTTATAATGGCACCATTTTGCTATTTGATATCACTGCCGAAGAAGCAAAGGACAAGTTTCTGAGGGATTCACCTCCCGTCCTTTCACAATCACAATTTGCAGGACATGATGCTAGAATCACTGATGACCTAGTTATAATCCCGGTCCTAGATGAAAAATTAGAGATATCAAAAGAGACACATTCAGAAGAAGCAAAAGTAATAAAAGAATCGCTAACAGAAGTAAAGACAAATCAGCTTCCGCTTATACATAATGAACTAAATATTGAAACAAGACCACTAACTGATGCCCGAGAACGAATCAACACCGAGAAAGACCAGACAGAGGAATCACTAAATGATTCAAGTATTCCAACAAATGAAGAGATTATTACACTTTTTCTCAAAAATGAGTACCGGAGGTCTCAAAGTACCACTATCTAAAGGAAGAAATAATAGTGAAAACGAAGTTAGTAAATGAGACTAGGAAATTCAGCGAGGAATTGCGAAGTGAAAGAGTCTCTACAGAAGGAGTCATAGAGAAATAGAAAGAAAAAGTATACAGACAATCTAAGCGATACTGTGCTAATTGATAGACTGATTGGTACTTTATTGTCGGTAAACAGATTGCTGTAAATAGTTATACCTATTTTATAGGCTCTAAGAATGATAAATTGAGGGTTAGGACATTGGTAATATCATCATCACGTCCTTTATTTCATCTTGTCGAGATCTGTTATTAAATCCCAAATTGAGCTATGTATTTTATTAGGATCGACATTAATCATCTTTAGAATGCACTTATCTAATTCGGGAGTAACGTTAAGATTATACTTTGATGGAAGATCAATCGAATTTTGATTTGAAACTGATGGCTGGGAAGGCTGAAGTTGATGCTGCTGCTTCGCTTCTAATGTTTTTGGGTCATTCATATTGTATGGAACTGGCCTTCTTCTCGTGAGCATTTCATAGAAGATAATGCCTAGTGAGTAAATATCAGTGCGTCCGTCTATTTCGTCTGTATTATATACAAACCATTGTTCTGGAGAGCAATATCCGGGTGTTCCACCTATCTGTCCATCTGATGTGACAGCTGTAAGCTCCAAAGATCTCCTATCGATTGCGTCTCCTTTTACTAATCTCCAATCTGCTATTTTAATTCCGGATCTTGTTTTATCAATGAACATAATATTATCAGGCTTTAGGTCTCTGTGATATACCTGTGCACTATGGGTTTGAGCTAGTGCATTGCAAATAGGTAGTATTATCATACTGATTGCCCAAGTTGGTTCGAAGACAAATTTAATGTCATTACTAAATTTCTCGTCCACATATTCTTTTAATGATCCACCCTGTAAAAATTCCATAACGTAATAAGGCAAAACCTAGGTGCATCACCTCCTACATTCCAGTAAAAGATATTGACACTATTGGGATAATTCAATTCAGATAATATCTTAATTTCTCTTTCAGACTACCAAGAACTTGGTAAGAAAGATTAGAATTAGATTTCCTTCATTACCTATACTTGTCGGTGGATTGGCATTAAATGATAGAGATAAACCTATAGGTTTTGATACAAATAATACTACCATTATCAGAAACATTGTACTTGCAGATGCAATAGAAATAATAAGATCAAAAGTCACTTAAGTCATATACTAATAAAACGGGGTCATAATATGGTTAAGCATGTCTGAGAGTTGTTCTCGCTACATTCAGTAGATCCGGGCAACCAGACCCATGTAAAATTGCCCAATCCATTGTCATGCCATCAAGGATGGAAGTGATCACTTGTAAAGATAGATGTAACTCCGCCTATTTCAGCCTGAACTACAAATTTTAACAGGTTTTGCATAGAATTCGCCTAATCTGTATAAGAATCTGGATATGGAGTAGCCAATTCTGGCAAGTCAGTTTCACCGGATGAAATGCTTATGAAGTATAAAAACTCATTATATGACAGAGGAAAAATTAATGTCTTATGCTTCAAGTGATCCAAATTATACAGATCGTGACGGTGGTAATGAAAGCTCGATTAACAGAGTAGGGGATATTTCTGGCGAACCACCTACTAACAAAGCAACTAATACTCAAGTAGCTTCTAAATTAGCTAATCTCCTAGAGGGTTTAACATTTCCTGTTACCAAGGAGAAGATAAAAGATCATGTCAATAGAAAGTCTCCGACTATGGGTAATAGAATAAATGATGTATTTGAAGCTATTCAAAATAATCTGGAAGATGGAGTTAGTTATAATTCAGTTTATGAGATAGAACAAGCAGCAGGATTTGTGAAAAAAAGAGAGGCCTAACAATAATAATATTTCAGAATTTTAGAATTGGGTGAGAATTGAAGATCATATAAATTTTCGAATTTGCTGCTTCTGGTAGATAACAATAGATCTTATATTACTCTGAACTCGTTTCATCATAAAAAGATTGGTTAGTAACGCTAACAAATGATGAATGATCCCTTTTTCATTTATTTTTCAGGTATTTGTCTAACTTTGACCATATTCTAACTCTTGTTTAACTGTGTTTGCGGCTTGTTTCAGGCCCTCTCTTATTTTATTGTCTGCTTGACTTCCTGAAAGTAGATTGGCAATCTTTCCCGTTGTTGGTAATTCATAGTTAATAGCGTGTTTTACATGCGTACTATTTCCATTTCCCTGAAACTCCTGAACACTCTCCCACCTCTTAAATGGCCATTCAGTTTGCTTTGTAACAAGTTTCTTATTTTCTTCTTTCCGTATAACTTCTAATTTCATTTGTTCTTCCTGACCCATATACTCGCCTTTTACTTTCATTTCAGTACCTTCTTCATTTTTGGTTCCAGATATATCCTCTGATTCCTTAACTATATCTGAAGGCCATGCTTTCTTTATATTCTCGGGATCTGTATAGGATTCATATACACTCCTTACAGGTGCATCAATTTCTATTTCATATTTTATTTCAGTCATCAAGATGCAGCCATATTACAAACTATTTAATAGTGAATCTCTATTGTTATAAGTTAGGCACTATTTAAAATGATTTCTTGCGTAAGGATGCTTAAACTGATTTGACCAAAAAAGGTAACCTGCTGGTAAGAGGCTTTTTTCGGCCAGTCCCGTATTTGGCCTTTCCTCTATACCTCAATAGCATGACGGGGAACGGGACAGAAACCCGCCGTACCTTTTTCGCAGGGAACGTCAATATTGTCTATAAATTATTCTTTATAACGGTTTGTTGTCGATGATTTAACAATCAAATGGCCTCATCTTCCTTTCCATTGGTGATTTAACTAATTCTCTTCTCTTTTTACTTCAAAACCTATTTTCACTTCTGCTTGATATTCTTGCACGTTTTGATCTTCTATTCGTACAGTTACTCTACGTACTTCCGCCCACCTTAAACTCTTGACCGACTTTGCGGCTTCGTCTATTGCATCTTCACTGCTTCTGTAATACCCTGTGTGGAAACTCCCACGATGTCGATATATTTGTAAACCATAATAGATAACAGTATTATTCGTATAAAAAGACTCTATGACGAAATTAGAATATGCGAATCTCTACATTCAATAGTTTAGATATTCCTTCAAGTCAGTCACTTTAGACAATGTTATTTCAGATTCTGATGTGTAATAAATAAAGCTGGAAGGCATGGGGCATCCCTTTACAGATGTCTAATTTCTAGGTTTTCTGAGCCCAGTCTTACCACTATACTCAAGAAAATTTCTTTGGGTTCCACCTTGAATCAACGTTGATGGAAATCCCTTACTAAAATTACTATAAACATTAGATACATAGGGTTCTTGTGAGTTATATTAGTATACGCTTCAGTTGAATTCTTCAACCATGGGTCATATATTAAGGCTGGATCGTCTTCCTTTAGGGTAAAGTATGTATCTTCATTCTCTGTCACAGCCTTCCATGGAGATAACACAGCTATAGCAGCAGGCATTACACTCCCTTTATACCGTTTAATGATGAATATTGAAATTAGATAGTGATGTTACATAATAAATTAACTCTAGTTGCCGTGATACTCTAATTTAATAGATTAGGACAACCTTGTTACAACGGGGGGGCAAAAACAACCTGAGGCCAGATGTCTCCGTAGATGATTTATAGTGAATGCAGGCGAATACCTGAAACAAGCAAGCAGTAGGACGCTAGGATGGAATAAAAGTTAACTCAATCTATATTATCGAACAAGACGTATAACTAGGTAGGAAGAAGTGTCTGAGGGACCTGAAGTGAGACGGGCAGCGGACAAAATCGCTGAAGCAATCTTAGGAAGATCAGTTGCAGATCTTCAGTGTAAGTTTATAACGAGCATTTTGAAAGAAAAAATAATCGGATCAACAGTCTTGTCAGTAGACACTTATGGCAAGAATATTATCATCCATTTTTCAAGTAACGTATATCTACGCAATCATATGATGATGTGGGGAAAATGGCGAATTTATTCAAGAACCGAGTATGATAGCGGAAAAGCAAAACCACCTATACGTGTAAAGTGGAAAAAGGACTTGAATAATAATAAACTCGCTAATGTTAGCAATAAAATAGAAAATGTTGCTGTCCTCTCAGATACGGATCTAATAACAAATGTTCAGAATGATCCCAGAACTAGACTCGCCCTGATCACAGATACTCATGTTATAGTTCAATTCAATGGCCCCATACTTCAATTCTCAGAGGATAATCCTTTGCAGCATGAATCTATCACCAGATTGGGTCCAGATGCGCTAAAACCAGGTTTTGATATCAAAGAAGCTAAAAAGAGATTGAAAGAGAGAATAGAAATGAAATTAGTTGATCTCTTATTAGACCAAACTTTTGTAGCAGGCATAGGTAACAAATACAAATCAGAGATACTATTTCTACTTAAGGTCTGGCCTTTTAGACTAGCAAAAGATCTTTCCTTGTCTGAACAAGAGAAACTATTTCAAAAGATTCGAGGAGTGTTAAAGACAGGCTATCTAAATGCTGGACGTACGAGACCACAACAACATGGGGAAAACGGCAAATGGAATTTCAGACATTGGGTTTTTAGAAGAGCTGGCAGGCCGTGTTGGATATGTGATACGCCCATAATAATGGATAGACATTCCAGCTCTCGCGTCACGTTTTGGTGTCCATGTTGCCAACAGTAACAATGGAAATGGGATTCCAGTAAAAAAGTAGGATTATCCCCCTCCCTCTTGCTGCTTTATTTCATCCACTAATGTCTCTCTTTTTAATACGTTATATTCTTGAAATCTTTGCCTGGACCAGTGAAGAGCAGGCATATTGCCACGGACATTAACAATAGATCTAACTCGAATCCTCCTACAAAACCTTCCGACATCTTGGCCACAATCGAAGAACCTATCATTTCTATGATAAACAAAATTTATGCTATTCTAGTCACAACGCCGACTAAGAAGGCAAAACCACCTAATATTTCTAATAAACCAATTGGAATAGCAAGCTCCGGTGGTAAGCCAATATTTCTGAAAAAGCCCTGAGTCATCCGTGGATCTCTTAATTTTGGGATGCCAACTTGAGTTTTGATACGACAAATAGACAACAACAGAGACTGTCATAGCGCAACCAAAAAAATATCATCCTCATCATAAATTTCGCAACTGATTACTTGTAACTTCTAGTTTGACGGTTGAATGAGCTGCATATACCTCTTTTTCTTTAGTGTCATGTAAGATAACAGAGCCAGCACCAATTACACACTCTCTAGCTATTCTAACACTGTTTCTAATAGTTGCATTCATCCCTATGAAACAATATGGCTCTATAGTTGTATTTCCGGCTATAGCTGTATGCGAAACTATGAAACAATGCTTCATTATTGTTGTATGATGACTTATAACATTCCCTGTCCAAATTATCACATCATCTTCAAGCTTAACAAATGGCTGAATAACATTATTTTCAAAGATAAAACAATTCTCACCTATCTCAAATTCATCGTTTATAATTGTACTGGGGTGAATATAGCTCATCAGATTATACCCTTTACCTTTGGCCTCTTCAAAGAACCTTGCCCGTTTCCTATTCATATCCGAATATCCGACAGCGATGAACATATCATATTGTTGACACGGATATCTTCTCTCTATATACTCAAAAGATTCAACAGGCAGACCACATAATGTTTTTTCTTTAATGACTAATTCGTTAGCTGAAAAGGCAACCACTTGTAATTTGGCCGGATCAATTTTTCTCAAATAAAGATATACAATCTGTGCAAAGCCTCCAGTACCAAAAATAACAACTTTCTTCATGATCGTTTTAAGAGAGTTGGATACTTAAAAGCTTCAACTTATGCTTTCAATGATAAAGGATTAGCCCCCGCTACCTTTCTTGAATTAATATTAATTATCTTGGTTAGTTCTATTCCATTGACAAGCTTGACATCCTCTTGGCAAGATAGGTATTCGAGTATATCTTTGTATTTTCTTCCTCCTTTCATCTTTAGAACATTTGCGTGCCAGACGATGGTTATTATATTAAAATTCTTATTGTATTTTCTCGCACAATCCAATGCATTCATGAATGTATTGATGATTTTGTCTTCCGATATAAGCATATAAGTAAACAGATATGCATCCATTATTGTAATGGGAAATTCGATAACATTATTTAGCAAAAAATATCCCCTTGTGTTGTTAATTATCCTATTTTTTGACTCCACTACAGAAGAATCGTAAATGAATCCTAGTTCATTAAGAGTAATTGGTAGTCTTTCGCTAAAAGCTAGATAGTGGGAACGGTTAGCTTTTACAGTTTTCTTTGTAATGCTTTCTAGTTCATTTTTCTCTTGATACATGCTATCGAAATTATCTACTGAAGCTTGATCACAGTGTAATCCTATTTCCCACCCGCCTCTTAATAAGGTCTGAATATCCTGTTCATAATCAACTAATTTGCCATTCTCATAATTAGTCCTGAAGAAGAATGTAGATCTTACCCCAAATTTTTCCTCGATAGTAATATAGTCATTAATATTATTATATGGATTTTGTATATCGATATCCCTAATTGTTTCTTGATCAAATCTATCTCTTCTTGCCAGAATGTGATCTCTGCCCGGTCCTTGAAGTGACCAATCAACATCATGGCTCAAAAAGACATAGTGCACTACAACAAGAAGAGCAATAAAGGATATAATACTTCAGATATTTTATGTGATTTATTTACTTCGCCACTTTAACGACCAATATTGATATGTGATGAATCACGAAGATAATTACTTAGCAAAATCGAAGAAGTTGAATATCACCTATTAACGGGTATTCATTTCCGTTTAAGAATTAAATTATTTTAAATGGTGTTGCTTATCGGACAGTGAATTCTAGCAAATCAAGCTGGTGGGCATGTGTCGAACAAGCCATGCCCATCAGCCACGTATAGAAAAGAATATGACAGTAGATAAGTTATTTCAATGATTTGGCATTACATGGTAAATGGAAAATCCATAACTGTCTTGAAGAACAAGTCATAGTATAAGCCGTTTATAATAAGATGAATAAGATCGGAGAGAAAGAAAATGGCTAAGTTAAAGAAAGATCTTGGATATGAGATTAAGAAAGCTGCAGAGTATTTTGGACATGAAATTAAAGAAAATACAGAATTAGCCGAACACGATACAGGAGTACAGAACGTAAAGAAAAGTACAAAGAGTGTATACAATAAAATGAAAGAAGCTTCATAGAAACAACAATCAAAAGGAAGTCCATTTTCCAGCAACCAAAAAGACAGTAGTTGATGGAGAGCTACCGTACCCATCAACACCGTCTTGATGAACATGTCAGAATTTTTTCTTGACGCTATCTGTTGTACAATATTCAATAAAACTATTACAATCAGCATTCTGCCGATGCGTCATTATCTAATTATGTAATAGCTGAAACTGCCACCAGCTCAACAAGATCAGTTAGCTGAATTGGCTATTCTATGAACTTTACAGATTGCACCTGTTATCTTAATTCTTTCACAAGTGCACCTTCGAGGTTATATACATTGGGTAATATTTAATCAAGTTACTCTTGATTCTTATGAAGTCAATCTTTATCTGATAAAATAAGGTAATCGGTGGGAAGTTTCTATGGACGATTAGTCGAAATATCAAAAATCTTGAACTTCTAGAGTATCAATGTCTGTCCAACCATTAATTCCAATAACTACAAAAAACTTGAAAGTGAAGATGTGGCAAATATGTATATCCAGTCATTCCAACTCGAGCTATCTTTTCGGCCGCTCTGACATGTTGACCAACTTTCACCGTCGCACTATGATAACTTAGATGATCATATCGTGAGTATTCTCCCTTTAGATGCCTAATTACAATGAAGTTAGTATAATCCCAGTACATTGGGTTAGACCCGCCAGCCGTAGAACTATCTTTAACGAAATTCACTATTCCGTCGGCTGCAGCAAGAACTGGTGTCTGTTCATCAGCTATAAAATCAATTGCATTTCTAAGATTCCCCAAATGAGCTGGAGACGAAGTTCTGTCAGTACGCTGTAACCGATCTTTCGGTACAGGCAGCTTATATCTATTAATGGCTTTTTTATTTTCCACTGTTAAGTGTTCAACATTTTATTCTGTCAGATAACGTTTAATGGTTTCGTAATTGTGGTCGTGCTAGCTATCTAAGGTTCTACGGTCATTTGTTGTACTTCTGTGGGGTTAAATGGGAGACATACCATTGTTTTGGCAATATTTACATAAGATGTTGATAAAGTATGGATATGTCAAAGAGAGAACAAGAAAAAGCGATCGAAGACACCAAAAAAGTTGCTGAGCAAGCCAAGAGTGTAGAAGAT
>JAATVR010000361.1 GCA_014523665.1 Nitrososphaerales archaeon TH526 | reverse complement strand
TGGCGCCGAAATCGACCGTGTTCTCGATAAATTGCTTGACACCGCCGCCACTTCCTATCGATTGATAGTTGATATTCGTGCTTGGATCTACTGTCTGGTATTCAACTCTCCAAGTATCTATCAGTGGAAAAGGGAATGTAGCACCCGCCCCATTAAGAGTTACCGGTCCTTGAGCAATTAGATTACTAGAGAAACTTGCTGGTATTGTTGATGCCATCACAAGTACCGCTGCAACCAATAATTTAAAACCCATTTTGGATTCCATTTAGTTTGACCTACCGTCGATAATTATTAATTCGTATACGATATGATTGATGTAGTCTATAGATTTCTATGACGATCATATAGATTACTTTCATACCTGTTTAGGGCAAATGTTTCACCATATTCTATATTTTAGAGAAAACTTATCTGTAGTTTCTGTTCTGGTATATTAAAATCCTATTGATGTCCTGCCCAACCATTTTGAAAGAATACTTAAATCTGTTTTCGAGTTAAACCAGACCACTTACGCATCCATTGTAAAAGGTCTATAATTGATTCTACAAGCTCTTGCCCCTTATCCGTAAGACGATATTCAACTCTTGGAGGTATTTCATTATATGCTTTCCTTTCAAGTATACTATTCTTCTCCAATTGTTTGAGCCTCATTGTTAAGGTTTTACTGCTAAATCCTTTCATAGTTCTCCTGAACTTTATATAACGAACTGGATCGGTGGTACAACATAGCGGTATTAATATCTCAAGTGTTCCTCTTTTTGTAATTAATTCCCTGAGTTTCTTAGTTTCATCCATAAGTAGTTCAGCATCATAACCAGCAAACAGCTACAAGATTCCTGAATTATCGGAAGCTCTGTTCCCGCTCTTCTATGTTCTATTGATATTTTGGATTTTGCTTTAGTTTCCATATTTACACTAACTTTACCTAGCTTCTCTTGATAACTTAAATAGTTTCTCTAGTAAACATATTGCATGACAGATTCATTAAAAATAAAGGAAAAGGTAAAGGAAAGATATGGGAAGATAGCTCTGACAGGTGATTCTTGTTGCTCTCCTTCAATTGGTTTGAGCGATGCAAGTGCAGGATGCTGCACAGGAAGCACTATTTTACAACCTCTTCAAGCATCTGAACAAGTTGCTGAACTAGTAGGATATGACTCAAAAGAGCTAAGGTCTATACCTCAAGCTTCAATCCTTGGTGCAGGATGTGGCACACCAACAAAGTTTGCTTTTATTAAGGAAGGTGATACGGTAGTTGATCTAGGTTCGGGTGCAGGTATTGATGTATTTCTCGCAGCTAACATAGTCAAAGACTCTGGAAAAGTAATAGGCATAGACATGACTGATGAAATGCTGGAAAAAGCAAGAAAGAACGCAGCCGATAATGGTTACACTAATGTTGAATTCAGAAAAGGAGATATTGAAGAAAGAATCCCTGTTGATAGTAACAGTGTAGATATTGTAATTAGCAACTGTGTTATCAATCTAACGACAGATAAGGTAAAAACATTTAAAGAAATATACAGGATTCTCAAGCCCAATGGAATTGGCCGAATGGTTATCTCAGATCTTGTCACGGATAGGCAAATAGCAGAGGATGCTTCATCGATAGATCCAGACAAGTGGTGCAGCTGCATTGATGGTGCATTGACTAAGGAAAATTATATTGAAAGCATCAAAAAGGGTGGATTTGAAAGTGTTGAGGTACTAGATGAAAAGCTCTATACTGAAGGAGATCATGTCGATAATAGAAGGATTACTAGTTTAGTAATCAAAGCTGTCAAAAAATGATACTGGTAGTTAGTAATTGGAAAGTGTTGAATACGAATGAAATTTTCATTTGGAACCAAGTCAAAAATTAAAACCAGGAAGACAATACTATTTGTTTGTGTGGAAAACGCTGGCAGAAGTCAGATAGCAGAAGGATTTTTTAGGAAATATGCTCCGGAGGGGTACAAACCCTTAAGTGCAGGAACTAAACCAGTCTCCCAGATTAACCCGCTTGCAATACAGGTAATGAATATAATAGGGTTAGATATTTCCAATCAAAAGTCAAAGGATCTCACGGAAGACATGATGAGAAATTCAGACAAGATCATCAATATGGGGATGTATGGAAAAGAATTTTTGTCCGACATTGTTTATTCCTAAGGTAATTGATTGGGGGATCGAAGATCCGAGGGGGAAACCGATTGAACAAGTCAGGGAAATTAGAGACGAAATAGAAAGGAGAATTAAAGAGCTTGCAACAGACATTTCTGTCGCTGAAGAAGAAAACGATAGATAAACTTACATTAAATCAATCAAAAAAGGTTCGTCGCAGAAGTAATAGGTACATTCATCGTAGTCGTGCTGGCTACAGGAGCAGTAGTAATCGATGCCAAATTCAACGGGATATTAGGCATTCCCTTTATTGCATTTCTTCCATTCATAGGAGTGGCAGTAGGAGTGTATTTATTTGGTAAGATATCTATGGCTCACTTTAATCCTGCAGTGACACTAGGGTTTCTGATTACTAAACACATTACAAAGCTACATCTAGTATACTATTTCACAGCAGAAATACTGGGTGCATTGCTAGGCAACCTATTTGTAATGTATATGATTGGAAGAGGAGCAAACTTAGGTGCAAACTCACCTAATTATGCATTTCCTTTACCTGCAATATTTGGAATTGAGGTATTAGCATCTGCATTATTGATGTCTGTAATAGTGCTGGTAGTCTTTACTAAAGGGTTAAGAGGATACGGAGGACTTGTCATTGGTGGAATAGTCGGACTTGATATATTCTTTTTTTGCATTTATATCTGGAGCATCGATGAACCCT
>JAATVR010000360.1 GCA_014523665.1 Nitrososphaerales archaeon TH526 | reverse complement strand
TTCTTGTAATCATAAAGTAGCGCCGGGAGAGGGATTCGAACCCTCGTGACCCCAAGAGATCACAAGCTGGCTGGATATTTTGCAATTTCCAGGCTTGCGCCCTACCAGGCTAGGCGACCCCGGCCTGACTTAGGTAACCAAGGTTACCGTTTGACTACGGATTACAACCTTCCACCAACTTATGTGTTTATCCTGGCGATTAATTCTTAACCGTGCAAAAATGCATTTACGTAAATAGCTTCACTGTCGAGTCAGTTCAATTCTAAAGTTGAAATGTTTGCTCTAAGAGGATATGGCAGCTTATTTTTAGCCTGACTCTCTTTCTTTTGCTGCTGAATTTGAAGTGTGCCACGATTTAGGGTATGAACCAGGTTTCATAATTATTCTCTTGATATTAATAGCAATGCCTTTTACGTTGGATTCAATTTCCTCTCGAGTCATTGCGACTTCGCCGAAGCCTACGATCTCGCCTTTCATAGAATAAATGCCAACAATGCCCCCTACTTTAAGTTTCTTGGAAATAGATAAAATTCCTGGAATTGCGAGCTGTGCGCCATGGCATAAGGCATCAATTGCTGTGTCTCTGACTACCACACTATCCACACCATCCATGCAATATTCAATAGGTCTGATCAATTTCCTTAACTTTGTGTCGTCCTCTTCATGCCTGTATAATTCTAGAGCATCAGCTAAATCGTGCATCCTAACCAGGCCGTCCTTTCTTTCTGACAAATTGCTTACCTGTGTCCGCCGAAGCTCTACCATGGTAGCTCCTGTCCCAAGAATTTCCCCTATATCATATACTATTTTTCTTATGTAGGTGCCTGACTGACATAGTATACGCATCAAGATAAGACGTTCGTATCTTTCCAGGCTTTCAATTTCATATATCGTTCGAATTCGAGTCGCTCTCTTGACGGAAGACCTCTGCGGTGGCCTCTGAAAAATATCTCCAACAAACTGGCTGATCACAGTATCTAATTTATTATCGTCAATATGATAGTGGAGCCTTGCCAATGCATAATACTCTTTTGGTCCGAAGAGTAGTATGGAGAGGGCCTTCGTGCCCTCACCCAGTCCAATTGGGAGTAGTCCAGTAGCCCCGGGATCCAAAGTCCCACTATGCCCTGCTTTACTGATTCCGATGATTCTCTTCACCCATGCAACGACCTCATGGCTAGTAGGACCAGGAGGCTTATCGAGCAAAATCAAGCCATAGTCTAGTAATGAATTAACAGGTCTGTTAGCAGGATAATATCCATATTTCTCGTTAGTAACATCATCATCTAGTTTGACCAAGTTATCAAAAGGAGAAGATATCAATATTTGTTCAAATTACACAATGAGGGTCCAGATATATAATCGAAGAACCCATCAAGGTCCCTAATACTCGAATTTTCTAGGGGAACCGAGACCAAAGACTTGGTACGTCTTTTTTTACGATGGGTGTCCTGCTTTTAATCTGTGATTGAAGCTTGTTTCTGACTTTTGACTTATCGTATGCATTTTGACCGAATGCACCCATTTTATAGATTAAATGGAGGATTGATGAATCGAACTGTCTAGTTTCACTTGACCTAAGAATTTTATACTAGAAAAGCATATCACACACTTAACGTGATGAGGAATCGCCATCGGAGTAGGGGAGAAATTATTGCATCTATCCTTGAGGCAGTTAATGGGAATAGTCTTCGCCAAACTGAAATCCTTTACCGTACATATCTATCACACAATCTTCTGAAAGAGTACCTAGTCCTTTTGCTTGAAAATGAATTAATTGAATATACCGCAGGAGAACGCACATTTAAGACCACTGGGAAGGGGATGAGATATCTGCAGATGAATGTCCAATTGGGTCAGCTAATAGTAAAGCACAATAGCAAGTTCACTTTGTCTGACGCTAGCTCGGTGTGGGGATAATTGTTATTATTTAAATCGACTAGGCGATAGACAAATCAAAGGTTAAAACTTATGAGCAGTGTGGATTTTTGAGCAAGATTGATTGTACCATGGCGTGAATATCAACCTAAAAAACATACAAAGCCGTCCCGTTTCTTATTGCTTGCTAAGCTTAAGAGTATTTGTTCCACAAAAATAGTGGGGCGTTCGGACATCAGTTTTAGGATTTTAGTTGCTGTAACCTTTTATCGACGTCGTCCCAGTTCACTACGTTCCACCAAGCTGAAATATAGTCAGGTCTTTTATTTTGATACTTGAGATAATATGCATGCTCCCAGACATCGCAACCTAAGAGGGGGTTTAGGCCTTCCGTTCTTGGGCTTGTTTGATTTGGCATTGCCTTATAGTCTACTTTTTTTGTGGACGGATTAAAGACAAGCCATCCCCAGCCACTACCCTGGATCAGTGCAGTGTCTGCAGAGAATTTCTCTTTAAACCCAGAAAAACTACCGAACGATGAATTTATTGCATCGGCAACTGCACCTCCTGGCTCTCCACCTCCATTTGGTTTCATATTATTCCAAAATATTCGATGATTATCAAAACCTCCTCCGTTGAAATTGATTGCACCTTTTTGAGCTGCTGGAACCTGATCCAAATTTGATAATATCTCTACGATGTCCTTCTCTTGAATTTCGGTGGGACATTTTTCGAGGGCTGCATTTAATTTGTCTGTATAGGTTTGATGATGTTTCGTATGATGTATCTCCATAGTTCTAGCATCGATATTCGGTTCAAGTGCATCGTAACCATACGGAACTGGTGGCAATTCATATTTTTTCATACATTTTAAAGTAAATCTTTTACTATTAACTGTTCTGCTAGCATTTCCTAAATGCTCCTGCGAAGGAATTAAGATGAAATGACAGTCCAAACTGCACTTCTTTTTATATAATGATAAACAGATACAAAGCGATCAGAGCAAATCTACCCTAAATTAGGCAATAAAGTAGTTCAACACCAATTTAACATGTTTGATTATATCTATCGCGAATTTGGTCCGCCTGAACTTATTATGTTTCCGAGGATTTTCTGGGAAACGTATTTATTCAAATCTATAGCATCTGATGGTTGAATCGTGTTTGCCAATAAATGATGAATTGTTACGTGCCAGGAAGAAAGTTTCTGCAACCCGCCCTAAGTTTGTAAGGCAGGAGAGTTGGAGATATGTTAGGCTAGCCGAAAACTGGAGGAAGCCAAAAGGCATTGATAACAAGATGAGAAAACAAGTGTCTGGAGTCCCGCCACTTGTCAAAGTAGGATACAGGGGTCCTAAGGCAGCCAGAGGTCTACATCCTTCTGGGTATAGAGATAGATTAATTCATAACATCAGAGATCTGGAAAAATTGGATCCTAAGATTGATGCTGCGAGGATTGGTCACTCCGTGGGTCGGCGGAAAAGAATAGATATTGTGAGTAAGGCCAATGCGTTAGGAATCAAAGTTCTCAATAAGGGTAATGCACCGCAGGAAAGTATTCAGAAGGCTCAGGATAAGGAACAAACGTAATGGTAATTAACATACGGAAGAAGCGAGAGCTTGTAGCGCGAATATTGGGGGTAGGAGTAAATAGAGTCAGATTTGAACCAGATAAGCTTGAAGATGTGGCTGACTCTATTACAAGGGAAAATCTTAGAGCGCTCATCAAGAACGGGGCAATCTGGACTGCTAGGCGTCAAGGAACTTCTCGATATAGAGCTAAGGTGAAACATGCGACAAGAAAAAAGCGCGGAATGGGAATAGGTTCTAAAAAGGGGAAAAAAACCGCGAGAATTGGCAAGAAGGAGCTTTACATGACAAAAATCAGAGGTATGCGACATTACCTAAAGGTCCTGAAAGATCGGAATGACATAGACAGAGAAACATATTGGTCATTGTACAAGAGAGCCAACGGCGGTCAGGTTAGGACATTGGCGCATTTGCGAGATTTAGTAAAAGCTTCTAAATCTAGATAAATGACACGGCTTACCTCAATGTGATAATGGCCTTCCCCATATCATTGGAGACAAGAGAGGTTCGAGATCATCTGTAACCTTAAACAAAGGCATTACTTTAGCGATTTTCTTTTCAGTCTTAAATATTATTTTGGTTTAGAAACGAATGGCTGTTTATGAAATTTAGCATTCCTTGGCATCATTCAGGCGCCAAGAATCTGCATGTGCCAAGTTGTGAGATTGAGTCTCATCACGATCATGGCAATAATGGAGACAGGATCGTACTATCGCTGCTATCTCTATCCATTTTCTAACCCTTGATGAATCCGAGTATAAAGCCTGCAGCTAGGCTGCCCACCAGAGGAATTCCAAAAGCTGCCATGATCGAAGAAATACTTTGTTCCGTTCCTGGAATGTTAGTGCTGCTAACGTTGCCCATCAAACCTGATCCTGCTTCTTGTACTCTGTTCCAATCAACCGAAACATACTGCTGATATCCAAGCGCAACAAATGCAACTATCAATAATCCGGCGATAATGAGGACGATCTTTATTACCTTTTTTATCGCATATCCTACTAGAAATCCGGCTATCCCTCCCACCGCTATTGGGGTAGCACTCGACGCTAAAGAACCGAAATCCATACTCATTTTGTCTGCTGATTATTAAATTGCCTAAATATCTATATAGAGTCTGATAGTTTGTAACATAACCTTATCTCTATAAAATTCGCTCCTCCCTTAATCTTGGATTTTTGGAGGGGCTAATTGTTGAATTCAAGAGCGATTCAAGTTGCACTAGATCACCATACCTTAGGAGAGTTGCGACCTTGTATAATGTGAGAGTAAAAGAGAATTGCTCTTAGGTCGAAGATCAATAGTGCGTTTGTCGAGGTTCTCTAGAGTGTCCTTCTAAAATGCGAACGGGACCTAACTGTGCCGTCCGCGTCAGCATATGTTAAACTCTCTAAGAAACAGTATTCAAAGTAATTTTCCCGTAGAGTAACAACTATCTCATGGGGAAGAGGTCGTATGTGCTCCAAGATCAAATCCATGTGATTTAGATTCGGCTTGAGTTCGGCTTCGTATCCTTGCCTGGCTATCTTGAATAAGATCCCCGCCAATAAGGTGGGCGTTGGTCTAAGATTTGATTTATTCATAGGGTCATGCTGACCTACTTGTTCACTCTCCAATCAAACTGCCTGACTTGATATAATTCTCCAATTCATGAAATGTGTACATAGGGGGAAAACAAACGGAATTCCTACAAACATATGCACGGGTTGAACGATTAGCTGGGGGACTTGTAAGTTCCAATTTTCCTTTGAAGAATGATGACATGTGCTCTAGTTGGTGAAAGTCTGAATTTGACTCTACGAATGCAAATATCCCGTACGGAATATACTCTCTATTTAGAAGCTTTAGCATCTTGTTGAAGGTGTCCGGGTTTGGCCCGCTTCCTTGTACCACTGTGAACTCGATCGGCCTTTTCACGTACATATATAACGATATAAGGAAATGTCCGAAACCGAATGGATTATCTCTGGCAATAGAAGAAACAGATCTGAAAATATCTTCCGATTTTGTCAGGTAATCATTTCTTTGAGAAAAATGATACAACCTCAACAGATTCAATGCAGCGACAGAGTTGCCACTAGGAATAGCAAGGTCATAATAGTTTTTCGTTCTAATTATCAGTTCCTCATGGTCATCCGATGTGAAAAAAAATCCATCATTCCTCTGCTTATCCCAGAAGTGATCTAACATAAAATCTGTTTGTCGGAGGGCGTAATTCATAAAACGAGGAGTAGGAAGTACTTCGAACAGATCGATCAACGAATTCACATAGAAGGCGTAGTCATCAAGGTAGCTATTCAATTTAGACTGACCGTTTTTGAAAATCCTGTGAAGCCTCCCGTCTGGGGACGACATTCTGGCTTGTATGAAATCTGCTGCCTTTACTGCTGCTTCGAGATAGGTTTCTTCTGAGGTAACTCGATATGCCTTTACTAATGCAGAGATCATTAGTGAATTCCAGGAGGCAATCACTTTGTCGTCTTTCCCTGGATGCACACGACGCATTCTTGTATTGAACAATCTTGCCTCAGAACTTCTGAGAATATCTTGGATAGCCTGAACAGGTTTGTCAAATTTCTGTGAAAGAAATGGTTGATTGTTCTGACTATTTAGAATATTTTTACCCTCAAAATTCCCTCCTTCAGTAACGCCATAGTATAAGCAAAATATGTCAGCGTCTGTCTTGTTGTTCAAAATTTCCGAGATTTCTCTTTTCGTCCATAAATAATACTTGCCCTCCTCTCCTTCAGAATCAGCGTCCTCAGCAGAATAAAAACACCCCTCTGGTGAGGTCATTTCCCCGAGAACGTATCTAATGCTTTTGTGCAAAACCTCAATGTACTTTTCATCATGAGTTATCTGATAAATTTCAGAGAAGAGTTGGATGAGTAATGCGTTGTCATAAAGCATTTTTTCAAAGTGAGGTACTAGCCATTTTTGATCCGTTGAATATCTAGAAAATCCTCCCCCAAGATGATCGTGGATACCTCCTGATACCATCTTATCAGCAGTGAATACAACAAAGTCCTTAAATTTGGAAATCTTCGACAATTCATAGTATCGCAACATGAACATGAGATTGGATGGGTTAGGAAACTTGGGAGCTTGTCCAAACCCACCATAAGTAGGATCGCCAAAATGCAATAGACTGACAGCTGCCTCATCTAGTACAGAGCGTTCAGGTTCTACGCCAACAGACCTGCTAAAAGAAATATCTTCAGCAGAGCCTGAGAGTGCATGCATAAATTCAGAAGTAGCGCTAAGAATTTCCTTCTTATTATTAACATACGTATCAGCAAGCTGCTTCACGATAGACATAAAGCCAGGCATTCCATACCTAGAAATCTTCGGAAAATACGTTCCAATGTAGAACGGCTTCTGATCGGGAGTCAGGAAGACTGACAGGGGCCATCCTCCACTACCCGCCGCTAATTGACATACACGTTGGTAGACATCGTCGAGGTCAGCCCTTTCTTCTCTGTCAACTTTAATGTTTACGAAATTTTCATTCATGATCTTTGCAATCTCTTCATCTTCAAAAGATTCGTGGGCCATAACATGACACCAGTGACAAGAGCTGTAACCGATGCTCAAGAAAATTGGTTTATTTTCTGCCCTCGCTTTTTCAAGGGCGTTCTTGCCCCATGGATACCAATCTACGGGGTTGTAAGCATGCTGCAAGAGGTAGGGGCTTGTTTCGTTGATTAATTTATTGGCCTTTTTGCTATTCCTGTCAATTTGCTGATCATACATCGAATGAGAGCAAGATGGTTTTGATATTATATAAATACTAGCAGAATTATTTTCTGGTCAGGGGAAACACTTGAAAAATTTTTCTGCAATTTCCGATGTGGACCAAGGATTGATCTTTGGTGAAATGAATTACAGTAGAATAGAGGAATCTCAGACGTCCAGTCCTTCGTAGAATCAAAATCTTATTATATACTAAGCAAACAGCACTGAACGTTTATGGTCTGATGATGCTCCAATAAGGCAAATAAAAGAACGTTACTGCAAATTGTCTGTTACTTAGCGCTAAACTCGAATCGTGATTACCATTTTTGGAGAAATTTGACAACCCATCAGAGTCATTTCGAATTGTTGGATTCAGAGTAGCGACTATTGGGTCGCCTCCTTCAGTAGATGCAGCTGCGATAAGTCGAAGTATTTCGTGCCCTTTGATCCGCGGTACTTTTCTTGAGGATTTCACCTGTATGAGCCATTTTTTTTGTCTTTTCTTGGAATCGAACACTGCGGTTATGTCAGCGGGCCCCCGACTATTCTTTGACAGACGAACTTGCCAGCCAACGAGTCTTAGATATAAAGCTACTATGTACTCTGCTTCTCTGCCAAACGTTCCGATCGAATAAGACAGTTTCAACATCAAGTTAAACACGATCCTCAGGTTAGCTTTATCTGTTGTTGTAAAAACTGTCTGATGCAATTATTAAAAATTGCTTCTGTCCTCCTGCGAGTTGGGATTAGCCCCTTATCACAGAAATGTTGTGGATGATAGTCACGACGTAAGTATATGAATATATTTCCATTTATGAAGGGTTATACTAATGATCACAAGGAACACCGATCCATACAAGCTAAAGAAATGTGTATCTTGCAAGAACTTAATTCCGCTAAATACCAAATATTTTACCATGTCATTATCGCTTCAGCATGTTTGTCTCGGCTGTGCTGATAGAGAAATTCCTAAACTCATTCAAAATCTCCAACAGGATCTGCGAAGAATAAAAGAAGTATTGAAGAACAGTTAGGATCACGTCACAAGGTCCAGGTGTATACATATTTAGAATTGAAGGAAGTCAAATGTCCATAGAAGCAGAATATTTTAATCCAGAGATGACAATCAATAGCGGACAGACGTTCTTATGGCAAAAGAAAAGAGATGCGTGGTATGGGATTCACACCGACCATGTGTTGAAACTGTCATTCGATGCTCAACAACTCGACCAAGGTAAGGGTCGTATAAAATATGAATCGTTTCCTGAAGATCGCGGATGGGAAAAGAGGCTGTTTAGAATGGATGATGACATTGACAAGATACTTAATACCATTTCATTTGACCCTCTCATTCGTAATTCTGTAATGAGATTTCGAGGCCTTCGAGTCATGAGACAGGATCCTGTTCAATGCATGATCTCGTTCCTATGTGCTAGTAATATCAATATTCAGCGGATTCGCAGAATACTTTTTAACATATGTAAAAGATTTGGAAAAAAAATGATCGTTAATGGAGACCAATTTTTTACATTTCCAAGACCAAGAGATCTCCATAAAGCGAACATAGCAGAGTTAGTTTCCTGTGGCACAGGCTACAGAGCAAAGTCTATCAAAATGCTTGCAGCTAAAATGCATGATAAAGAGATCGTTCCTGACGAGCTTATTCGAATGAGCTATGAAGAAGCAAAACGTTCACTTCTAGACATCTATGGAATAGGAGATAAGACTGCAGATTGCATCCTCTTATTTTCACTCGAAAAATTGGAAGCATTTCCCATAGACACATGGATCGCGAGAATACTATCTAACAAATACAAAATCCTGATTGGTGAGAATAAGAAGGGAAATAGTAGCCAAAAATATCATCTTAGTCATCAGCAATATCGATTTCTGTCTGATCACATGAGGACGCATTTCGGTATATACGCAGGCTATGCCCAGCAATATCTATACTATTACAGCAGACATCTAGCTGGAAGAAAGTGGTGAGGCTCAGCCCTGTGAGAAAATATCACATTGTGCTGGAATTCTGGAAGAAGCGTCAGATGGTATAGAACTCTAGGTGCTTTGCCTCCCTACGCTATATTTAACAAATCGTTAAAAAACGAAGCGGATGTCGGAGCCTTTTGCAGTTTTTACATGTTCCCTCAACCCTTTATATTGCAATTCATATACAAGATGATTGAAGAGTATAACCACATGGATACGAAAAATGATTCCCAGCCGAACTTGCTAGGTAACTATACTAAAGAAGAGAACAAGGGACGGTATTTGTATGGGGATTATACGCCATTTGGGGAGAATAAGAATATTATCTACGTCTTGAAGGATTTTGTATCTACTTCTGCAAATATAATTGAAATTCACAAAAATGTAGGCACCCTTCGATTCGTTTTGGAGAATGTTGATGTTTTTCAAGATGAGATTATGAAAAAGATCGGGAATTTACAAAATTCGATAGAATCATCGTTGGACGTATTTCATACCAAGTATCACGAGCGCATCGTAATCTCATCGGACGTCAAGAAAGATGCTGAATCGTCCTTCTTTCGCATGAGATCTCCCCTAATAAACTCAATAGGGGATATTGAAAAGCAATTTGCAAAATACGCCAATGAATACAGAGAAGAGATACAGGAGAGGATCATAGATTCGTACAATAACGCAATTACTTTACTTCAGCTCTGGCTTACGAAGGACGAACATAACTTGCCTGGTATTCTTCTTGAAAGGCGAAACAGAGTTCTGACCGCGAAAATAGACAAGGACCCTTATTCGTATACTATTACTTCTGCAAATGAGATCATTGTCGACAACAACACAAGTCCTGCCAATTCGACCGGTGCTAATATGGATGGTCTCGAGAGTTTGCCGGCATCCACATTTTCGTATCATTTCACTATTGACCCCAAGTTTTCCGAGTTTTGGAGACATCGAAGAAAAATATCTGATCTTGAAGTAGAGGATCTGTTGATCCCAATCGGATTCAAAAAATCAATTTCAGAAAAACTACGGCGATCTTTTGGGCTTGGATCAAGCCAAGATGATCCTCAAGACTCATCTGAGAGAGAAGTCGAGTATGTTCACGCAAGTAGCCTATACGTAACATCCATCAAAATGCATAGTGGCAAGACGTTAGCTGTCAAGCTCTCAGGAGACCCTTCAAAGAGTGACGAAAAATCAATCGAGATAGAATACTCTTTACCTGACTTGATACCAGAAGAAAAAGACGTCAATAGTAATAGTACTACTACAATAGAATACTACAAAGGACTTGTATCGGAAGGCAGGTTGCCAAGAATTGATTACCTTGACAGAGATGAACGAAAGAAAATAGATCTTACTCAGAAAGAATTTCAAGAAGGAACTGACACTCTCAAACTCATTATGATGGGAAGAATGTTAGCAGATAGATTAGGTGACATCTCGAACACGTCTACGGTATCACCTCACATGAAGTTGGACTCTATCAGGGTAGGGGATAAGGAAGCTATAATGAGCTCAATCGATACGAAAAATACTCTACTATATTACGAAGACATTGTAATGTCTTTTCTTGAACTTGTTGCAGTTGGATTCTCGCCTTTAATCCAAAGTATTTCCAATAAGAGCCCAGTAAAGGGAGAATTGATTCTGAGATACGAAACTGATGAAAAAGAGAGAAAGGAGTACGTATTGCGAACTGAGGAGCTGAGTGCACCTTTGTCAGATGAAGAAGGTAGAAGGGTGTTAAAAAGACTCCAACTTTAGTTTGTAATGTGTAGCTTTAAACTGCCGTACGTGTTATAACATGTTGATAGTTATGAACTATTGTAAACAACTATTTCAAAAATTGAATCTACCTTAGGCGT
>JAATVR010000359.1 GCA_014523665.1 Nitrososphaerales archaeon TH526 | reverse complement strand
CAATTCCTTGAGATTGTTCCATCCACAAAGGTCCTGTAAATCTTGAGTGCGTCAGTTTCGCTAGTTGCTCCCACAATGGTAGCTGCTCCACTGGTAAGGATACTGATTGATACCTTCCCCTCGATCCCACTGCCTGAAGCGGTTATACCCAAATTACCACGGGATGTCACATCATACCCAAGATGTTCAGCATTTTTTACTATCATGGAGAGGCTCAAGGAAGAGAGTCCAAATGGAGCTACTGTGTAAGTTCTCTTACCCCTATCTCGCCCACAAAGCTCCTCTACAAATAGCTGATCTCCCGCAACTACGTTAGCCTGGAGAGACTTTGTGATATTGGCATCGGTGCCACAAGATGGACAAGCTTCTTGTCTTAACATTTGCACCTTCTCCATCGTCAAATCGTTCAGATCTATATATAGCAGTTTATCCACCAACGATGGCTTTTGACCGGTGATTATTTTAACGGCTTCTGACACCTGCGTTCCTGCAACTAAGTAAAGTATCGATGGATGAACACCTTCTGTACTACAGGTAGGCATATCTTCCTCTTCTAATTCAGGGAACATACACCGCAGACATGCTGATTCTCCAGGAAGGATAGTACACACCGAACCAAGCATCCCCAAAGCTCCAGCATATATGAACGGCAACTTATGCTTTATACAAGCATCATTCAATGCATATCTTGCTTCTACGCTGTCAAGCGCATCAATAATTATGTCTGCTCCCTCCACTAGGCCTTCTGCATTATATCGGGTAACAGATATCGGTATTGCATCAATTTTGGCGGCTGGATTTATTTTCTGCAACCGCTCGGCAGCTACTTCCACCTTAACTTTACCTATATCGTCCTCGTTATACAAATGCTGTCGGTGAAGATTGGAAATTTCGATAACATCCCTGTCTATTATTCTTAGTTTACCTACCCCCATAGCACTGAGCATAGTTGCGACAGGATTCCCTATTCCCCCGACTCCAACTACGCACACAGTAGCCTTCCTTAATTTCTCCATCCCTGTGAAACCGATTTCTTCGAGCATGATCTGCCTTGAATATCGCTGCATGTCCCTCCCAGAAAACTGTTCGTCTCCTCCTTGTTCGCCTCCTCCCGCGACTGCAGGAAGTATGTAAATTGTGTCATTCTTGCTCAATACCGTAGCCAGGCCATCGCTACTGAATCTTATATTTTTCCCATTTAGGTATATATTGATCAGTGACCTCGGCTTACCATTGAGATCAAATACTCTTCTCTTAAACTCTTCACCCATGGTCTCTGATACCTTTTGAAAGGCGTCACTCAAGCTTTCTGCTTCGATGGGTAATTTACGTTCTCCTCCACCTTTATTTAGGACTGACGGAATTACAAACTCTATCTGAACCATACTCACTTTCTCTGCTCCAATCTCTAGATCATCTAATCAGCGCTGATACTACCTGTATATCTGGCTTTACAGCATCTAGTTTTGGGAGCACGTCCACGATCGCTTCGGTCGCTTTAAGTCCGTTACCTGTAACATAGCACACAATATTTTCATCCTTATCAATCCTGCCATCCTGAACCAACTTTTTTAGTGCTGCTACAGATACGCCTCCCGCCGGTTCTGTAAAGATTCCCTCTGTCTTAGCAAGAGCCAGAATACCATCCACAATCTCTTCGTCTGTGACCTCCTCTGCTATACCATTATACTGAGCGAGACGTCTGAGTACATACAGTCCATCGCCAGGATCGCCGATAGCCAGACTTTTTGCTATCGTTTCAGGCTTTTCTATTGGCCTGACTTCATTGCTTTTGTTTTTAAATGCGTCGACTATTGGTGCACAACCATGTGGTTGAGCTGCGATAATCTTCATTTTCGACACATCATCTACCAACCCTAAGTTTTCTAGTTCCTCAAATCCCTTACAAATCGCATTGAGCATAGCCCCACTACCTACGGGGATTATAAGCGTGTCTGGAACTTGCCAGCCTAATTGTTCTGCAACTTCGAAGGCGAGTGTCTTTGAACCTTCTACATAGTATGGTCGCATATTGATATTGACTACTCCAATACCTTTGGAATCACCAATTACAGATGCAACTCTGTTGGCGTCATCATAGGTCCCATCTACTGCAACAAATTCTGCACCATATGACAATGCTTGAAGGATTTTCACTCTCTCAATATCAGAGGGTGCAAAAATAAAGCATGGCAACTTAGCCTTGGCAGCATGTGCGGCTGTTGCAGAAGCAAGATTTCCGGTAGATGCACAACCGACTGCTCTTAGCCTAATTTCTTTTGCTTTAGATACTGCAACACCAGCCGGTCTATCTTTGAATGAATATGTGGGATTGACAGAGTCATTTTTTATGAATATATTCTTCAAATTCCCAATCTGTTCGCCCAGTCTGTCTGCTAGCTGGAGCGGAGTGAATCCCGCACCTAGACTAATAATGTTATTTTTGTTTGCAATTGGCAAGAGTTCAAAATATCTCCAATATGACTTCTCTTGCCTGTTTGAAAATAACTCCCTTGTTAGGACAGAAGGTATCTCATATTCAACGTCTATAGGGCCAAAACAATCCTCGCAGATATATCTAAAATCTGGTTCATATTCTCTGTTACATTCCCTACATTTAAGACATCTTACAGTACCCATAAGAATCAGACTATATCGATTAGCGGTATAAATAAGGATCTCTAATAATAAGTTTAGTAATACTGAACTTTTCAGTTACAGAAAATATTAGTCCAAATATCAACTTTGTTGTGAGAATTATTACAATACTTCTTCCAAATACTGGGTTTCTGACAAATGACAAGAGACGTTGTTTTTATTACAAAATTTTTCAGAGAAATTTTGAATGCAAATTCAGTATTCCTATTGACTCCTTCCATAATAATCATAAGTAGATATAAATCGCAATATAATGCATTTAGAATACTTTCGGGGGTATATAAAAATGCAGGTTTACACTAAATCTTCAGTAAAGTCACCGATTGTTCATGTCGGACTCGACGACACAGATTCGACGCAAGGCAAATGCACCACCCATGCTGCTTATAGAATTACTCAGTATCTATTAGATAACGAGTGTACTGAATTTGTTGATTATCCACTGCTTATCAGGCTGAATCCGAACATTCCGTGGAAGACTAGAGGCAACGGAGCAGTATGCCTGAGATTCAGAACTGCAGATCATGAGGATGTCTTGGACAGAATAATGGATTTAGTTCATAAGGAGAAACTAGTAGCATCTGGCGCTAATCCAGGAATAGCAGTATATTGTGGAGACTCAATACCATACAGTATTCAATGCTTTGCGCGTAAAGCGTTATATGATGTAGTTAGCAGTAGGAAAGCAAAAGAATTAGCTACACGTCATCAGATTCGTTTTTTCATTGACGGAAATGGACAAGGACTGGTTGGATCTATGGCGGCTATCGGTACGCTTCTCCGAGAAGACCACACTTTCGAGGCTGTGGCCTATAGAAAACAAGAAAAATGTGGAACAGTAAGAAAACTTGATAGTGCTCAGGTCGTTCAATATGATGCAGAGACGTTTCCGTACACCTTCAATAACTACGACAAGGAGCACCACAGAGTTCTAATACTTCCACATGGCCCAGATCCTGTTTTCTGTGGAATAAGAGGTGAGAGTGCGGAGATAGTGTGCACGGCACTCAGAAAATTACAGATCAGTGAGAAACTTGAAGGGTATATGGTATTTAGAACAAACCAGGGTACGAATCAACACCTTCAAAATGAGATGGGATTAGCAGACATTAAATGTTACACTGCAGGCTTCAGCCAATGTAAAGTCGATTCAAGGCCTATAGTGATCGAAGGTGGTCACGCAATGTTCAGCGTGAGAGATAATATTGGCGGCGTTGTCAATGCTGCTGTCTACGAACCAACAGATTTGGTAAAAATTGCATCCAAACTAGAAGTGGGTGACAGCATAAAAATAGGATTTGGTGTCAGGAAGCCCAGTTCAAAGCATCTCAGGATACTAAATGTAGAATATTTGCAAGTCTTAGAGGCAAAGGAAATCTTTGAAACTGTTAACCCTCTATGTTTAACCTGCAAGAAACGAATGAAGTCAGAAGGAACTAACAAAGGGTTTCGTTGTCGGAAATGTGGCGTTCGCAGCATCAGGGACGCTAAAAAGATCGTGATTTCAAGACCGCGGATGGTAGTTACTGGACTCTTTGTTCCTACGCCAAGAGCACACAGGCATTTAACTAAGCCCGTTCATCGCTATGGAATGGAAAAGAATCTTGAAAGTACCCCGGTAATAACATTATGGCCGACGTGGTTCTCTAAACTCTAGCTCTGACTCGGTTTGAAAAACAGACAAATCGTGCCCAAATGTGTCAATGTTAATATTGTGAACAACTTGATAGCGGGGGGTTGATTTGAACTTACGGCATGTACGTGTGAACGTAACAAGTAACCGCTCTGCGGGTTATGAGCCCGCCGGGATAACCTAGCCTTCTCCTTAGAGGATCTGGCTTCCCCACCCCGCTAAAAATGCATCAGAGATGAGATAATATATCTTTATTTGTCTCAGAAATCAACGTCATAAGGGAATGGTCAAGCTTCAATAGCTTCTGCTAGCAATTTCTTATCTGTTCATTTTGACATGGCCAAAGATCACTTCTTCGGTTTAGCTGAAATTGGACGAAGTCATGAAGAATTAGTATCAACAAGCTTCGAGACTGACCACGCCATCCCGATACAACATAAAGGATTGAATTTATTAAGAATCCAAAATGCTTCTTAAGTAGTAAAGGTCTATGACTAAGCGAGGGGGAAGGATGCACCTAGGGTCCTTCAAGTTCGAGGGGCAACTTGTTGCAGCTGCAATATTTTTGGCTGGCGCCAAATTTGCTGGAAAACGAGATATTTGTGGCTATCGATTTACACCCCCCTTCTTCGGATTTGCGTGGCGTCAAAGGCGATTTGGCAGATGCATTTATTGGGCTTTGGTATCGAATCAGCTCTACCTGGACCTCGCGTCAAGGCATCATTAGGTAATGCCACGTCACAAACCCCATCCTAGAATATGATCTCGATAACACAGCTCCACTTGATTTCATTACTAGAATTGACTCGATAAGAAAGGATAACTTGAATTTCTAGGCAAACCATTAGAAACTTAGATGCCGGCGTATACATATTTCGTCGAAGGAGATGCTGACACTGTTATCGATCGTTTCTCACAGTTACCGGAACAAAGAAAGAAATATAGGCTTATAGTCACCTCGCCTCCCTACTACAAGCACCGAAAATACGGCGATGACGTTAGGGAGATGGGTAGAGAAGCCTCTGATTGCGCATTTGTCGAGCGGCTTATCATGTTATTTGCAAGATGCAGAAGGCTTTTACGTGACGATGGAAGTTTGTGGGTTGTAATAGGTGACACCAGGCGAAATTATGGGAAGCTCTTAATCCCTCATCGACTAACTGCGGGTTTAGTCAAAGAAGGTTACATTCTTCGGGAGGACATCATTTGGTACAAGAGAAACTACCTAGCTTCAGGTTCTAAAATCAACTTTTCCCAGGCTTATGAATATGTTCTTTTCTTCTCCAAACGTAGTAATTGTTTCACCAATATGGATCTGATCAGATCCAAGGGCAACGAAGCAAGGGAGGGACGAAACAAGGAACCACCCCTAAATATGTTACAATTTAGTCCAATTCGGCCAGACAAAAAAAAGATTGCCCTCATAATGGAAAAGATTGCAAATTGGAGTTCTGCTCCAACGACAGAAATATTGCCATCTACAAGTGAAATAGCAAGAGCATATGGTTATGAGCCCGAAAAATATTGTCCAACGTGTTATCGAAAGTTTAAACGGCATGCCACGAGAAATAGGATTGGAGATCACAAACACTATCCTATTTTTGCAGTGTGTAATTCAAGAGGTAAAAATCCAGGCAATGTTTGGGATATCGCAACCAAGGCTCATCATGGAAATGAGCACTTCGCGATTTTTCCCGAAGAGTTGGTGGAGAGAATAGTCAAATATGCTACACAAAAAGGAGATTGGGTGCTGGATCCGTTCTCGGGCAGAGGGACCACAGGAATTATTTGTAAAAAATTGAAAAGACGGTTTGTAGGGATAGACCTTTATCCCAATAATATCTCACTTTCAAGGAAGAATGTTCAGAATGCCCCAGCCTGTAACTCGGAATAACGCCATGACACTACTCACAGAGCATATGACCTATCGTAAATCCTTATTCGCTGTCTAAGAAGTGATAAAATATTGGGCAATAAAAAGCATATTTGAGTATAGGAGCTTCCTTTCCTTATTCCTGCGTTTACCCCGAACTTTTATATTACCAGGTATGGTTCATCATCAAAAGCTGTAACATGCGTGCCGCGGTTTTCTACTCTCCAAATAATATTTCAATAGAAGAAAGGAACAGTGCTTCTTCCTCTGGTAACAATGAAGGAAAAGAGATTTTGGTGAGAATGAACGCATGCGCAGTTTGCGGATATGATGTAAACGTCTATAGAAATGGACATACTAAAGTTCGGGCCCCAGTTGTCCTAGGGCACGAAATTTGTGGGGAACTCATGGAATCTCCCAATATCCCCATATCTCATACTGGTCTGAATGAGAACGCTTACAAACTTGATCTGGTTGAAGGCACACGAGTGGTACTTTCACCTGTTGTACCTTGTTTGAATTGTATGTATTGTGATAGCGGACAGTACAACCTATGCACTCACCTCGGAGAAATCGGCTCTTCAATTGATGGAGGATTTGCCGAATTCGTACGTATTCCAAACAATACGCTGAAAATTGGAGGACTCATCCCATTACCTAATTCACTTACCAATGAGGAATCGACATTGATTGAGCCTCTCGCATGCTGCCTTAACGGCTTTAAGCGCATTAATTCCTTCAGTAATGATGTAGTGGAACGTAAAACCTTTGTGATACTTGGAGACGGACCAATAGGGCTCATTCACTTGCAGCTAGCAAAATATCTTTATGGTGCCAGAACTATAGTCGTCGGACGAGTAAAGCATCGATTGCAGTCTGCAAAAAACATGGGGGCCGATTTTGTGATCGAGCTCGAAGAGAATAAAGACTCACCAACTTCTGTTATCAAAGAGGTGTTAGACCTAACTGATGGAAAAGGGACAAGTGTATCGATAATTGCCACTCCGAATCCAGATGCGTTCGAGGTCGCTGCTGGAATCGCCTCTAAGAATTCTATTATCAATATCTTCGCAGGTATGCCGAGGCATCCGAGTTTTCAACTAGATCCCAACTGGGTTCATTACAATCAGATTGCACTTATTGGGAGCTTCAGTGCTACGCCTAAACTGATTCGCGAATCAATTGAACTTGCTGCTGAAAAACGGGGAATAAACCTTTCGACAATCATTACTCATCGGTGTAAGCTTGACGAAATATACAAGGCGCTTGAAATAACTGAAGAATTGTTGGGCTTACGCGTGGTAATAAATTCTTTTTAAATCGTTGCTGATTACTGAGTTCATGTTGTTCTCCCAGAGAGGAGGTAATTAAAAAGAGTTGTGAAACGTGGAAGGTAGATAGATAGGCCTCAAGTATGATACAGTTCGAGGGAGAACATTGATCACGTCATACAGAAATCGATAATTTTTCTCGTCCCAAGCCAAAAGCGACTGATCAAATCCTATGAATGCGGACTGCCAAGGCGAATAGAATTAAGCTTGCGGCAGATCTCTCAGAGACGAATAAGTGTGAAATCTTGTCGAAATACAGCAAGGGGATGCGGTGAGTAGATGCTCTATAGATATCAATGGGGCATCTGACAATGAGAAGGCATGCGTATTAGATCTACACGCAGTTTAGGAGCTGAGATCTTGTTGAGTCTATGACTTATGCTGATGTTTGTAAATCTGAGAATTTAAATCGTGCTGCTGAAATAAAGATTTGACTCGCCTCACACCGCTTATAGTTCCTATGAATTCAGCCGTTCTGCGAGAAACAAGGCTCTGCCAGTCTCTGTCCATTACCATCCAATGTCTAACCTTAGTGGCTGAAAGATCTCTCCTCCTATGTAGCCGTGGTTGCACTACGCTTACTCCCCTTTCAGTGAAAAGGTAGGTGGTGAAGGGATCATTTGTAAATACCCTGTCATATCTTGGCACAAGTAAATCTATCTGATATGTCCAGAGTTGATGGATATCGGTATCAGGTACTGGGATCAACATAATCCTATGTTCATCGATTTCTTGCTCCATGATAAGAGTCTCGCGGATCATCTCTATGCGCTCCCCAGCTGTGAATGGATTTCTAAATTCATGGCTTTTTTGAGAACTCCCAATCACTATGACCAATTCGTCTACTTCTCTGGACGCATCTCTCACTGCCGACAAATGGCCCAAGTGGAATGGTTGGAACCTTCCTACAAGAATTCCTCTTGATATCGCCATAGTCTATTACCCCGTAGATGTAGGTCCAATTTAAAGGAACATAGTTAGTAGTAGTTTATCGAAAAGATAGGCAGCAAATTCGTGTCCAAGTGTACCGATGTTCTTTTTCGAATCGGTTTTCAAATATGGAATCCAATGGATCCGGAAGTGGCGCTCGTTCGAGAACAAGGCATGAATACATGCATTTTAATTTTTCACGTAATGTGGATTAATCGTAGCTAGATTTGACTATTCTTGATAAGGAATCTAATCTGGTGTTGGTTTACTAGAAGATCAGTTTTTGTTGTCTGCCTATTGTGATATTTATTATAAAACACTTGAAATTGAAATGAGGAAAGTCTGAGCAATTCTTCCCCACCATAAAAAGATTTACAGGTCTTACCAATATATAGAGCATCATAGAGGCAAAGCGCTAGATTAGGGTAAAGATAAAAATATAGCAAGTAAAACAATTTACTTTAATATGTCAACGATCTTATTATGATCATTGTTTCCTGTTCGCAAGAGGGAAAAAGACTTTATAGCGAAGAATAGTCCGCCAAAAGCGCCCTATGGTCCATGGTTTGATGATTTAGGCAAGCTAACAAATGAAGAGCTGATGCGCATGTACAATGTGATTTCAACAGGATCATATGAGTTTGCAAAGAATGCTTGGTATTTTCCAATAGGTGGTGACAAGAGGTGTCCAATAATGATCGCCAAAGGCTATAAGCTTCCAATAACATCAAATGAGATGATAGATTTCCAGGATATCGCAGTTGGTCTCGAGAAGCAATTCAAGGAATTCGTAGATGCATGGGACTACGGAAAAATTACTACAACAGATATTGAAAACGCAATACTTGAGTTGTTTGAGGTCAGGAGTATCAAGATTATTCAAGAGTAGATTAGAAGGAGCTTATGAGAATTAGATAAATGGCAACATGATTTACAGTTCTATTCGTTCATAAGATTCTTCAATCATACAAGTCTCCTGTTTCGTCAGAATGAATCGTTCCATGAACTAATGACCGCGTATTTTCTGAGAAATATGGCTCAGATTCAAAATACAAAGTCTAGGCCTTCGCTCTTGAATCAGGTTTCACTGCATGCACATCCAACTTACGTCATAAAAAACACAAACAAGAATGTGGAACGTGGTCTGCACTATCCCTTTGGGCGTTTCCCCAAACAGTTAATACCCTTTAACATGGAGGAATTACTTAAAATCGTTGTGGGTAAGATAGGATGAGGGACCTAAAAAATAATGTACCCGATTCTAAGCATGAGATGAATGACAAAAATGTTTCACCTGGAGACTGGGTAGTCGTAATTACACATACCGGAGATACTTTCCAGGGCACTCTTATGCCTAGATATGCATCAATGGACAAGAAACATGTTGTCCTAAAATTAAAGAGCGGATATAATCTAGGAATTTCATCCTCTAAGGTAAAGTCTGTCAGTAAATCCGGGCACGATTTAGGACTTGCTACAAATCTTGTAGATGATGCCAAGCCAAGGCTGCAAATTTGGAAAGAAAACGTTCAGCCTGTTCATAAAATCGCACTTATTGGCACCGGCGGCACTATTGCTAGTAAAGTAGACTATAGGACAGGCGGAGTAAGCGCCGCATTGTCTGCGTCAGAGATCTATGATGCAGTACCTGAGCTCAGAAAACACGCATCTATAGAGGCTGATTTTATGTTCAATGAGTATAGTGAAAATCTTGAACCTCATCATTGGACTCTGATCGCTAACAGGATCGCTGAGAAAGTAAGAAGTGGAGGCTTTAGAGGTATAGTAGTTTCACATGGTACTGATACTATGCACTATACCGCGGCCGCACTGAGTTTTGCTCTTCACAATCTCCCTATTCCGGTCGTCCTGGTCGGATCTCAAAGATCATCGGATAGGCCTTCTTCTGACGCAGCCCTTAATCTATTAGGTGCCACGATTTTCTCGATAGAATCTCCATATACCGGGGTATTTATTGCCATGCACGGGAGCACCTCCGATGACTTTATCTCTTGTCATTTGGGGACAAGGGTTAGGAAGAATCATACGAGCCGACGAGATGCATTCGAATCAATAGACAGATTGCCTATCGCCACAGTGAAGAATGCGGTGTTAAAGATTCAGTCACAATTTGTTAAAATGGAAATTCCTAAACGTTCCTATAATGACGATGCAGTCATTTCTGAAGGACTCGAGAATAATTTCGAAGTCGAGTCGAAGTTTGATCCAAGAGTTACTCTCATAAAATATTATCCTGGATTAGATCCAAACCTGATTGCATATGAAGTCAAGACTGGTAGTAGAGCTATCGTTCTCGAAGGAACTGGATTAGGACATGTCGGAAGAAAATTCTTCCCCGAGATCGCAAAAGCCATCAAATCTGGCGTATTGATATTCATGACATCTCAATGTATTTGGGGAAGAACAAACATGAAAGTTTACGACACAGGTAGAGACTTGATCGAATTGGGGGTTGTGCCCCTCGAAGATATGACTCCTGAGACGGCTGTGGTAAAGGCAATGTGGGTAATGGCAAACTCGCATGATAATGCGGAGGCAGTAAGAATGATGGGAAAGAACATTGCCAATGAAATATCTTTAACATCCCCGATAAGTATGCGACTTTTAAATTATGGGGAGGATTAACGGGTT
>JAATVR010000358.1 GCA_014523665.1 Nitrososphaerales archaeon TH526 | reverse complement strand
TGATAGCTAAAGTGCCTAAGACTGGTTCAAAGCATTCTCCTCTGGAAGTGGATCAAAAAAAACCAGAAGCTAATGTACTGGTAGGCTTGGAGATCCACCAACAATTGGCTTCTCAGAGTAAGCTCTTTTGTGAATGTAGCAACAAAGGCACCGAACATACAACTCTGGCGTTTATGCGTAGACTAAGGCCAGCTCATAGTGAGCTAGGTGGGTACGATCCTGCAGCCCTCTTCGAGGCTACAAAAATGAAATCTATAAGATATCACAGTCATCCCTCCACGAGTTGTTTAGTGGAGGCGGATGAAGAGCCACCCCATTCCGTAGACAGAGAATCTCTCGAAACAGCCCTTATACTTGCGATGGCACTCCATTCTAATATAGTTGATGAGATTCACGTTATGAGAAAAATTGTAATCGATGGATCTAATACGACAGGATTTCAACGGACTATGTTAATTGCCACAGGAGGATATTTGGAGATAGAAGGAAATAAGAAGCTGGGAGTCCAAAGCGTCTGCCTGGAAGAGGATGCAGCTCGACTCCTATCTGACGACAATATCACTAGAGAATACTCCCTTGACAGACTGGGTACTCCGTTGGTCGAGGTAGCTCTGGAACCGATGAGAGGGACTGCTCAAGAAGTATTACAAGTTGCAGTAACATTAGGAAGGCTGCTTAGAGCTAGTAAAAGGGTAGAAAGAGGCATAGGGACCATAAGGCAAGATATCAATGTCTCGGTCAACGGAGGCGCAGTTGTAGAAATTAAAGGTATACAACAGCTAGATCAGCTCATCAAAGTTATAGAATTTGAAACAACCAGACAGCTTGGCTTGATACGAATCGCAGCTGAGCTAACTCAAAGACGTCTCTCTTACACCATGGAACACAATAAAGAGGAAATTCAAGAGTTTATCGTAGTAGACGCAACTGATATTTTGAGACGCTCTTCCTCTAAGGCAGTAATTCGGATTTTGGAGAGAGAAGGTACACAATTTAAGGCGATAAAAGCAGAGGGATTCGATGGAATTTTAGGATTCGAGCCCTATGTAGGGGTGAGGCTTGGCAGACAACTAGCTGAAATAGTAAGATTCTATGGACTAGGCGGAATATTTCATTCTGATGAACTGCCCAACTATGGAATAACAGAGTTCGAAGTTGCTTCGATCAAGGAAAGATTGAATCTAGTGAACGGCCGTGACGCGTTTATTCTAATTGGCGGAGATAGTGATAGGGTTCAATTCGCCGTTGATGCAATTCTTCAGAGGATGAAGCAAGCACCACAAGGTGTTGTTCCTGAAACAAGAGCAGCGGCGCTGGATGGAAAAACGATTTTCATGAGACCAAGACCTGGGTCCAGCCGGATGTATCCTGAAACTGATGTCCTTCCCATAAAAATAGATGATTTGATTTTGGAATCATTGAAAGGCTTTGTGCCCAAACCATTCGACAGTTACATAAAGGATATAATGCAAAGATATCAACTTAACCGAAAACTAGCCCTCGAAATTTTTGACTCTGAGCGCCTGAAACTCTTTGATGACATAGTCAAATGTACAAAGGTACAGCCAACTTTCGTTGCTTCAAAAATAACCGAAGACTTCACTAGTCTTAGGAGAAAGGGCTTGAATACAGATAGACTCTCTGATCAGACAATAAAAAAAGCATTTCAACTACTTGATGCAGGGGACATAGCGAAGGAATCGATTCCAGTAATCTTTGAAACCATGCTAACGAAGGATCTTGATGATGTAAAAAAGGCCATTCAAATTCTAGGCCTTGAGCAAGTAAGCGAGAGTGAATTGTATGAAATTATAGACAGGATTATCACCGATAACATGGTCCTAATTAAAGAAAAAGGTAGAGATTCATTGGGAACATTGATGGGCCGAAGTATGTCACTACTTAGAGGCAGAGTAGATGGAAAAAAGGTAAGTTCCATCCTTGAGAGTAAATTGGAACAGAATCTATCATAGAGTTGGTTATTTGCCGTTTCACGTCTTGGTTTCTCTGCAAAAAAAAGACTTAATCTAGGATTATACGAACACGATCTGCTCTACGGGGGAGGAGGATTATTCCGTCTTGACTTCGAACAGATTTTTGCTGATCCCTTTATAATAGAATTTATATTGTTCACCTGTGTTAGAATGCATGAATTTGGATTCGCATGAATGGTACAACTGAAAGCACCACACCTTCTACGTCAAATGTTCTAGCTTCAACAAACAATGAAACGAATCGAAGGGCAAAAGAAGCCATATTTGTCCTATGTGACAATTGTCATTGGGCTGCAACGTTTATTGACAAATCGAGGTTGGATGTAATTGAAAACGGATGTATTTTATGCGAGGAATCACTCGTTTCGAGTTTCCCAATTCTTGATAACGAATCATTTACCCTTGATATTACCGAACGAAGGGGTGTAGAGATGAACTTTGGCGCCCGTAGGAAGAAGGATTAGATTCAAAAAATCTAATCCCAACTACACCGCTTAAGAAACCAATAGAAAGGTATCGTAACGAAAGCGGGATGGCCTTTCCGTTGTTAGAATTAGGAGATAGGCTCTCATTCTCCTTGCGATTTTCCACATGCCCTGCAAAATTTGGCCTTAGGGCCAATCTCTGCACCGCAACCTTTGCAGCTTCGTTTGAGCTGGCTTCCAGGTCTGTCGCCGCTAGAAAAACTCGGGATAGGGACTTTGCTTGAAACGCTCAACTCATGTGACTCTGCTTGCCCCTTGCGGCCTTTAGCTTCCATGATGCCCTTTAATTCAAGGACAAACCGTGCTTCTAGGAAGTTTACTTTGGTGAGATCTAGTAGATATTCGCTTAACTTGTAAAAAAAATCAACATCATCAATCTTTCCTTTCTTGTAAAGCTGAGCATCATCGATGAATGTTTCATACTTGTCCTGCACGTCCTCTAATACCTGCTTCAGCTGCTCTCCTAGTTCGGCTAGATCGCCCTTAGAAGAACCTTCCGACATCATAATACCCCTATTTTCTAGGACTAATATATCCTATTGATGCAGTCATCACCCTTTCAGGATGACGGTCGAAATGCCGGGTCATTTCATAAGTCCGATATACCAAGGTTTCATACCTTGATAAAACACATTAATATAGAATAACGGATTGGAAGTGCATCCGGATCAATAGGGGAGGGGTTGTCTAGACTGGTTAGGATACCTGCCTTACACGCAGGTGGTCATGGGTTCGAATCCCATCCCCTCCATTGTAGCCTTGGTTAGAATCCCTGATATAAGAAATACTGGTACAGGTCGAAAACCAAAGGTATTATTAGAGATCCAACACCGTACCTTCCAATTCAGATTCAAGGAATCATACGAGAGACATCTACAACCGACAAAAGAAATTATCGGACTGGATTGAAAGCGTTAAGAGAGGCCTGGATCGGTCAGACAGGACGGATCTCTTGAAATTTGTAGAATATATGACAGACAATGCAAACGCGATACTCTGGATTACTCATTGCATAACAGCGTTGATTTCCATGAAAAATTTCTTGCGCAAATCATTTAGAAATGCAAACAAGGAAGATATTCGTGCACTTAACTGAGCGTAAGCGACGTTCTTGGGCTCTCAGATGGAACTTCGAGCGACATGAATGTACTGTTGACAAGAGAGTGACTAATAACACAATAGAAAGAATTCTGGGCGGAGAAGCAGCAATCGCCAAGAGAAACCTAGATAGAGCAGGCGCCATAGGTAACACGAATGCAAGTAAATTAGGAGGATTGGTACGAACGGTTAGAAAATGGAACAATACATTGGAATTCTTCCACGGTGTTAGTTAGTTGTTGTATTCATTGTATTCATCAATCCAGCACGATCAGTCCATGTTTTTGAGTATTTTCTCCGGATGCTTATCATTTTATTTTCGCGCGCAAATATTTGTAATGAAGGTCCTCGATTGGGTCAAAAGGCGTACCGTATATTTTGCGAGGTGTAAATTCATCCTAGATTTTTTTTGTTAATACTTTTGATATCTATGTTGTATGTATGGATGTATTCTATTCATTGTATAGATTGAGTCAGGAGAATTTGTGCGCGCCAAATTAGACACTAGTCAGACCTGGTGTTTCAAGTAGATATCGCAGAATCACTCACTATAGGTTATATAAATAAAATGTCAAGTGCCAAGGCACAATCCAAAGTCAGACTCGTCAGATCTGAGAATAAATGGGGCAGATCTAACCGGCGTCATTTTGCGCGCCAAAACCACAGAAAAAAGACATCGGATCAATTTGAGAAGAAATTCAAAAATGTACAGCCTAGTCAGTACGGTGCAGTATGGTGCAGATAGTTGGATACCATGTCCTTCAGGTTATACAAGAGGCCAAGGATGGAACTGTTTGTTCCGTGCGTGGTTGGGATACCGCATATCAAGGAATCCAAAGAACGGCGAAACAGTTCAGGACAGGTTACGATGGGCAATTACCATCCAGAATATTCAAACCGATTTAGGCCTTCAGAGAAGTGCGTTTCCGGATTTAGGAATAGAGGGCGACTATGTCTTCTGTTACGACCTATCAAAACAGATGAAATTAGAAGATTTGGATTATGAATTATGGTTTAAAAGAGTACAAGAAGAAAAGGCGCGCGCATATTCAGGAAATAGTAGATGCATCTATGTTAACTGAACAAGAGAAAGAGTGGGTAGAAGAGTATGCACCACCGTCTACAACAGGCAAAACTTATGACAATGAAAATAAATATGTAGAAAGGGTCATAATGCCAAATCTCTTTGACATACACAGGAAAACCCCGGAGAATCCTAATGACATGGTAGAATAGTTTTTACGCATGGTTAGAATCGCTATGGTCTATGAAAGCGATTCAATGGGTAGCACTGCACGGAGTAGAGCGAAGACATCATTGAGTGAAGTGCACGCCAATTGCTTGATGAAACATGGCAAATATCTCTCTGAAAGAGACTCGAACGTGTTCGTTTCTGTTATAAATGAATTAAACATTTTTTGGTGCGTAACATCGTCTCTTCAAGGCAGTGGTTCATCGCTGCTTACAAGCGAGCCAATCAAACATTGACAGTCCCACCAAGTACAAATAGAATATATCAATTCCGTTGGATTATTTGGATATAGTTAAAGTTCTTACCGTTAACCTGAATGCATCCACGATTCGTTACTAATACAGGAGTGAAAGAGAAAAAGTGACTATAGTAAGAATTCTTCTCTATTTTAAGGGTTCCTATCTCTAAAGCAGTATATTCAGAAGTACTCGTGTTCGCCTTGGCTTGGCTTACGATATTTTCGCCAATAGAGTTGGGGGTTGAAACAATGTCCTTGTCAAGAGTAGTTAATTCCCCTTTCATCATACCGTGATCTGCTTTATCAGTACTCGTCACTACCTTTTTAGGTAAGTGCTGACTCTCAGTGGTATCGACTTTACCATTCTGTCTTAAATCTTCGCTCTTTGCGACTCCGGACTCATCTGAGACGAATCCTTCAAGACGTGCCCCTACTCCCTTCACCTTGTCGGAAATCTCATCCTTTATTATTCCAACTTTATCGTTTGGAAACCTTTCATTTTTGGTCCATTTCATTTTGATCAGCTCTTGAATACATGGAAAGTCTATGATGTCTTATTAATATACCTAAGTTGAGATCCTAGACGGGAAATGATTGTCAGTCTGATTAGTCTAATCCTCGCCCACGTTTGGATTGTAAGCAATAGGGACTTGATACCAATAATCTTAATCGGCTAATCCAGCCAGCTGCTGGACGCAATAATTAAAAGCACTACTCGTGAAAGTTCATAGTAATGAAACTATTCAATGCTCGAACGGCTACCGAGGAATATATGTCGACTCACTCGTTAACATTTTCCACCCCCGAGATGACTCTAAAGAAATTTGCACTCTGGCTAGGGGAACAGGTTACCTCACCGGAGAGTCATGAAACCGTTCCTAGGTTGACTCTCTTTCTCCAAGAGAAAAAGTCGGGTCCATCAAGTCAGATTACCGAACCGGATATTGATGAAACTTTTAGACCCTCTGGAGCTGTTACCGAGATGTATGGCAGAGGCATATCAAGTAGAGGAGAAAAAACTCAGTTCGAGGATAGACAGGCTGAAGAGGGAAAACATTGCATTAATTGTGGTGCTAATTTAAACTTAAATTCCAAATTCTGTAAAGCATGTGGTGCGAGGCAGGTGTGAAGTAGGAAATGGTCGTAACCAAAAATTGAAGTGTGTCAAAGTCTATTGTTCAGTTGGACATTTGCTAGTTAAGATCTTGTGTTTCCAAACCTCGTCCTATCAATAGCGGTTGTACCCAGCAAGAGGGTCACACATCTGTTTACAGATCTCTACACATGGTATGTAATCAAAGGTCATAGTTATCCCCCTGGAGTTGATAGATACGATATCATACTTGTGTTGCATATTTTATTAGTTATTTTTTCTTGCTCATTTCGTGCTAATAGCTGTACTATTCATCCAGTAATTTCATACCGAGAAATTGGACATATGTTTCACTATTTTTCGATCTGCTAATGACACGTACTGAAAGTTTCTATGTGGCCAAAAACTGTATGGGTTTTGGTATACTCATATCTTGAGTTTTCTCATGATATACAACTTTTTTATACGATCTAACACCATAACAAGGGCGACAACCAAGAGAACTGCTATCAAGGCTTGAATTAAAGAGGTTATAATTCTATTATGGATACCAAGCAAGCTATCAAGCGGCGCAACAAATGCTATCAAGAATCCACATGCCGATAGGACTATAGCCCACATTACTACAACAAATCCCATTAAACCCAATATTGTCAATCTTAAGCTTTCCTTCTATACGAATAAGGACTGAATGTAGATGGATATGAACGCTAGGGCTGAACAAAATAACGCGAGTCTTGTGATTTGCTTAATATTCTCTTCTTCGGTCAGCGGGCCGTCTGATAGGATCAATCTTAGAAGTGTTACTGGGGCTCTTTTATCCTTTGATGCCATCAATTTGAAGTCATCGGTTAGAGTTGTGGGACGGGCTTTCACTTCTCTGTGCTCTACTATTTTTTTCATACTTGAAAGAAAAAGAAACGAATTCATGACGGCTGGCAATAGCGCTATCACAGCAATGATCTCGGATTTACCTGCAATGGCAATTGCTCCGAGCATAGTCCCCATCAATAACGTGCCAGAGTCTCCAGGAAATATCCCACTTGGGTACCTGTGGTACTTGTAAAAAGCTAGGGTTCCTGCTAGTAAGGGCAATCCGGCCAAAAACACATAAACATTGCCGAATAACAAAACACTTGCTAAGATAGGGATTAAAGCAATAATCACCGAACTACTCGCTACGCCATTCAGCACATCAATTGAATTAATTGTATTCCCTACGACCGGAATTATAACGAGTATTAAAGGAATGTAAAGAATCGGAATAAACACGCTACCAAATATCAAGTTAAGATAGCTACCATGTGCACCCAACAAGATTATTGGAATGGCAGCTGCCACAAGTGCCAAAGGTTTAAACCAACCTGGCATTATTTTTCTATCGTCTACCATCCCTACGATAAAACCTATCACAGTGGTCAGCAGTATGGCAAGCACTGCATCGCTGAGTGTCAAAATATACAGGATTATTTCAGATGATGCTATACCTAATAACATGATTGGGCCTGCAGGTCTGGGAATGTCTGGTTTTCCAGGTTTATGAAAGTCTTTTACCACTTTTCCCTTTGATTTTAATGATCTGATATACATAGGCATAAGGAGGAAAATAACTAGGAAGGAAATCAGCGATACAATTATCGCTGTAATAAGGTAGAAGGGGTCAGATAATGAATCAGTGGTGATCAAGATCGGTTCTGCAAGATATGTTGTGCCTATTATAAATTTAATTAGAGATTGAATGTGGGAATACGGACAGCATTATCTACGGGGGCGAGCTCAGTTCCATAATCCTTCTATTTGCATGCATAAGAATAGATTGGGCGAAATCAGGTGACATATATCATGAAATTCAGTCAGATTGATAATTATATTCAATTTAATTCCCAATTTCTGGAGCGGTACTATTCAGGTTTAGTATGGCAGTAGTATGTCATGGTCGACCTACATAAATTTGATAGTTTCCTTCTTTATTTTCCTTGCCATTGTAGTGCCTATCTTTGGGATTCTTGCTATGTACTGTTCGTCCATCTCTATAAGATCCTTCGTGGATGTGACACCTGCATCAAATAGAGATCTTGCTTTAACTCTACCAATACCCGTTAATCTTAACATTGACAGCAACTCGGACTTAGCTCCGTATTTAACGCGTCTTCTAAGCATATCAATTTCTAACAAAAGATCGTCCCTTCCACAAAGTTTAGCGATTTCGTATAAGCATGAAACTAGTCGCTCACCAGCCTCTGCGATCCTGTATAAATCTCCTGGCTCTACTCCTAATTCTAAAGATATTTGTCTTACACTTGCTTCTTCTATCCAGTTGTGCAATACCAAAAGGCTTCTAGTGCATGCATGTTCGTCCAGTGGGATTACCAGACGACTCTCGTTCTTACTCAAAAGATCTAATACGAATTCTAGATCTTTCTTCCTTAATTGAAGCTTTGGAAAGAAATCCTCACTAGACGTAACTACTTGAAGATAGGCAAGTATATGGTTATCTTGAGAATCGTTACCATTTCTCATTACCTTTCCAATGAAGTTTCTAAATTGAACTCCGGTAAATGGATCCATATATAATAGAGAAATGGTTTTGCCAAATGAAGTGGCTATGTATCTATCATTCTTAGACTTAATTAGTTCTTGTTCTTCAAGATAGTATAACATTTCATCAACCTTGGCCAATATCATTGACTTATCATGATAATACGCACATAGAGTATTTGCAAATAAGGAATGAATTTCTGACCTTCTGATGCCTGGGACCTCTGCTACCGTGCTTAGCACGTGCGACCTCAGGGACTTCCCGTTCATTAAGTTAGATCTGATTGGTTCGGGAGTTCCATTGATATAATGATCATATAGATCTTCTCCTGAAATATTGTCGTTCGCAATGATTATTCCTTCGCCTTTTTCGTCATATTGGGGTCGCCCAGCACGGCCACATAATTGCTTATACTCCATAATTCGAATAGGAACATATCCGCCTTGTTCGAGATCATACCTCATTACGCTTGAAAGAATGACCCTTCTAGCAGGCAGGTTCACGCCTGATGCCAAAGTAGGGGTGGCCACAATAAGTTTGACGACCCCCTTCGTGTAAGCTATCTCCACCAAATCTCTACATTGATGGGACAGACCTGCATGATGAAAGGCAACCCCCTTTTTAACTAACTTTACTAACGTCATAGTCAAGTCCGTATCATCCCCCTTCTTCAAAAGCTTGGAGGACTCCTCTGCAGCCATTAGTGCCTCTTTTCTTGATAGCATCTGATAGACTGTATCGGCTGCTCTTGCTGCAAGGGAGACACATCGCTTTCTCGTTTCCGCAAAAATTAATGATTGGCCACCTTTCGCAACACAATCAATTGCAACGTCGACTGAGGCAGAGGTTTCGGTGGAAACATTGACTGTAAACCGACTGCCGTCATTCATAATGGATCTACCATCTTCGAATATTCCCTCCACCAATTTTGTAGGTCTCCAAGAACTCAGAACCAAGTCACAATCAAGCCATTCTGCTAGTTCGCTAGAATTGGCAACGGTAGCACTCAGTGCTAAGATTTGAGCTTTCGAATACCTGTTACGAATTTTAGTAAGCAACATCTCAAGAGTTGGGCCTCTCTCTGGATCTGAGAGCAAATGAAATTCATCCGTTATGAAAACACCCACCTTTTGCAGCCAATCAATTCGGCGGCGAAGCAGTGAATCCATCTTTTCGTTAGTTGCAACGATAATATCGGCATCAGACAATCTGCTTCCAGGTGAGGTGTAATCCCCACTTGCGATCCTAACCTTGATCTGCTTGCCTACCAGAGGATGCTTTTCAAATAACTTAAAGTCGTGGTATTTCTCTGATGCCAGCGCTCGTAACGGGGTGAGATATACCACTTTTAAACCTCTTTCAAGTACAGAGATTGCAGCCAACATTGCTGTCAAGGTCTTCCCACTTGCAGTCGGAGTTACAATTAACAAATTCTTGCCTTCTGCAACCCCTTTTGACAAAGCTAGTTCTTGTGGAGGATACAATTCAGAATATCCCATTATCTTCATTATTTCACTTAGGTTTCTGCTCCCTCCACTGTTAATATGTCGGCCAGAATCATCAATCAATCTCATACGATCTGAATTAATCTTTATCGTCACATCTCCTAATAAGAATAGTGCTCTAGTTGCATGGAGAGCAAAAGCAATCCTCTATGAGACAGTCAAGATAAGATCGTCTCCAGTATTAGGTGGTCAATCAACAGATGGGTTATTTGATCTATATAAGACTGGTCAACTTGACCTGCATCTGTTTTCAAGAAAAATTGGCTGTTGTGAAGAAAAATATGTGGTCAAGCGGTCAAGTGCTTGCTATACACCTACTACAATCCGTATAGATTGGAAAAAGGGGCTGAAATAACAGTTCTCGGATACGAACCAGAGATTTGACGAATATGAAATCATTCTTGTATATCGATAAAATTATTACTACGTCGCTAGACAATCTTTGAAAAATGAAGAAATGCCCCCTTTGCAACAAAGTAAAGTTTCATAGGATCAACTTCCTGTTCTCCACTTCAATCTGCAATGAATGTTATTTAATAACAGGTGAAATCTAAAATTGCAATCGAATTCCCTGATTCAGCCTCTCGTGGTATATACAGATGTGCGCTAGCCAAAGGACATCCGGTGAAGGATTATCCATGACCATATTTATCAGCGAGATTCAAGCATTGTCAATTGATATTGGATATTTCTTGGTGCATGCTTTTGGTCTGATCGACAAGGTTGATAAAGTGGAACTCCCAATTGGAAGGGTATATTGACAGAAAATTCTGTCAGACACATTGATGCAATCAAGGAAATGGAAGCACTAAAACACGAATATCAAGTGCGTTGTAGTCATTTCGAATTGCAGTACTCTACTAGCGATAATTCCATATGTTGCTCAATCTGTAGTAAAAGATGGCTATTTCATGAAAGAAGAGGATTCCAGAAC
>JAATVR010000357.1 GCA_014523665.1 Nitrososphaerales archaeon TH526 | reverse complement strand
GGTCCTGAATTTGCAAGGGGACCTAATGACCGCGAAGGATATGAACATGTAATTAGTCATATTGACGGGATAGAAGTTGACTTTGTTCTTGCAAGTGGTTCAGTACCTGTTAATTACGATTATACTATATTAGGGGTTGAAGATTTCGATGATGGGCATGGGCATGGGATCAAAGGAGAAAATGAAAAACAGAAAGAAGATGGAAATAGCATGACTGCTAAGAAAGTTCGCTATTTTTGGGACGGCGGCATTATCGCAAATACTCCACTTAGAGAGGCCGTAATTGAACACCGCAGGTATTGGGATTCCGTTAGAAAATCTGAAGTTCCTCCTCTACGCGTTTTCATAGTTAATGTACATCCAATCAAGCAAGATTCTTTACCTGCGGATTATGACGCACTTGTAGACAGAAAAAATGACTTGACGTATCATGATAGGACTCTGTTTGATGAAAGGATGGCAATAATGATCACCGATTACGTTAATATTGTTAATAGCCTCATTAAGCTAGCCGAAGATAATAAGGTTAAGAAGGCTTTAGTAGAAAATATCTTAGAGCAGAAAGCCGAAACGAGAAATTTTAGCACTGGGAAGCATTTCAAATACGTGGATCTGGTTGAACATATGGTTTCTGTCGAACAGGTAATTAGAATAGAACGCCAGAACGACGTGCATACAATATCAAATAAAACTTTTGATTTCTCAAGCACTACAATAAGACAGTTAATGAGGGACGGATATGAAGAGACACTAGAGCAGGAAACTAGAATACTTCAAGTGTGGGACTCGGAGCATCCAAGATAACCTAACGTTAGCATTAGCTGGCTATAATTCATTCATAATAAAAAAATTCTTAATCCAAAACATAATACGTATAGAAAACCTCATATAGTAACCAAAGATTTACAGTAATAATGAAAGCAATCGATCTAGAGGTAGTCACATATTGTATGGTAGTTCTTTTTGTTGCCAGCATCATAGCAACAACCTAGAGCCAAATTGTCTCAGCACAGATCTCTGGCCCGCATTTCATCGCAAATCTCAGTGGTCAATCGGCATTTCCACCTATAGTCACAAACGCAACTGGTGCCGCACAGTTCACTGTATTGGAAGATGGAAATACAATGTCATATATTGTAGATGCGAATAATATAAGCAAAGTATCAAACGTAGTCGTTTCAGCCTGGACTGGTGGTAGACCCACAGATTTGATCGATCTAAGACTCCGGCCACTCGAAGGCGTATCAGCTCCAGTAACTGGGATCTTAGTAGCCGGCAACTTTACTCCATCAGACTTTAGAAATACGTTGAAAGGTGACCAGATGTCCGACCTAATTAAACTAATTCTTGATGGGAATGCCTATGTTAGAATCCAGACGAATAATGCACCGCTGGGAGAGATTGTGGGAAAGATCACACCAAACGTTGTACGATAACCTTATCTTTTTTTACTTTATGATTTGTATGTAATGTGGCATAAAATTGTTTTTTTGATAGTCCTGCAATAATGGCTATCATCTGTTACCAAACATTCGAGAGTGATTTTTAGTCAATTTTGTAAAACTAGTAAACAAGTAAATGGAAGCAATTCGACTTCTCGACTTATCACAACTAGATTAGCAGGCAATTAGTTCAAATCCAATATCAGACAACTATGACACAATCAGGATACAACCGACAATCTAACCAGCTTGATCTTGAGTTAACGTACTATGTCAATTCGGGATTTGCAAACGATCATTAAATCATGGAAAATTGAAGAAGTTGATAAGGACAATAGGCTTATTTCAGGATTGATCAGATCAGCCCTATTCCTGTTCTCGTTGGAATCTCATACCTTGGTTTCCCACGTTTAATTCAAAATAATGGAGAAGAAAAGGACAAATATTAGAGTCCACGGTTAAAGATAGTGAAAGCAGATACATTATGTCCACAGACAGCCTGCTTACTCGTATCAAGCTTTGTCCTCTTATTTGGTCTCCCCCTCCTAGTATCGCCTAGTATCGGAGATTCAACTTCATATGCAACATCAGATTCGTCAAATGAAACCATTAATGATGAACCTCAGCCTGGCACAATT